>JALSHL010000019.1 GCA_026982255.1 Paracoccaceae bacterium
CACGGGAACCTTGCTGGCGGCGCAACTGGTCTGGAACGGGGCAACGGCGGCCGATGCCATCGCTGCCACCCGCGCCCGCAACCCGCAATGGATCGAGACCGACAGTCAACTGACGTTTCTGCACCGATTCGAGGCGTCTATAAGGACAGCTCGCTGATTTTGATAAAGGGAAAGAACGCCCCGTCGGACCAGACGCCGAACCAGTCCTCGCCCTCGACGGTTCCGGCCTCGCCCAGATCGACCAGCCGGTAGAAACTCTTGCGGTCGATCAGGGCTTCCAGATTGGCGCGCACCAGAACATAGGGGGAGGGTTCGCCGCTATCGGGGTCGCGTTCAAGGCGCAGCGGATGTTCTGGTCCCGCTGTCACCGTATCATCCACGTTGGTGGTGAAGGTGATCTTCCGGTTTTCGCCTTCGCCCTCGACATGGAAATCCACGGCAACGAACGGCGCGTCATCCACGGTGATTCCCACCTTTTCCACCGGTGTCACCAGAAAATAGTCGTCGCCGTCCTTGCGAATGATCGAGGAAAACAGCTTTACCAGCGGTTTTCTGCCAATCGGTGTGCCGAGATAGAACCATGTGCCGTCCCGCGCAATCCGCATGTCCAGATCGCCGCAAAACGGCGGATTCCACAGATGCACAGGCGCAGGACCGCGGTTTTTGGCCACGGCGCTTGCGGCAGCGGCGATGCTGTCGGCGGTAACGGATTTCTGAGCGGGGTCGGACATAATAACTGCCGTTCTGTTCTTGTATGCGTTAAGGTAAGCATGCTTCAATGCGGTTACAATCGGGCAGGAAATTTTTCTGGAGACGGGCATGGATATCAAGGATTTCGAGAACATATCGGCAAAACTCGCCGAGGCACGCACTGCCGTCGCGAAGCGGGTGATCGGCCAGCCAAAGGTGATCGACGAGACCTTTATCGCCATCCTGTCCGGCGGGCACGGCCTGCTGGTCGGTGCGCCGGGGCTTGCCAAAACCCGGCTGGTGGAAACCATGGGCGCGGTGCTGGGCCTTCATTCCAGTCGTGTGCAGTTTACACCGGACCTGATGCCCGCCGATATCCTCGGGGCCGAGGTACTGGAGACCTCCGCTGACGGCGCGCGCGCCTTCCGGTTTATCGAAGGGCCGGTTTTCTGCCAGTTGCTGATGGCGGACGAGATCAACCGCGCCAGCCCGCGCACCCAGTCAGCGCTGTTGCAGGCGATGCAGGAACACCATGTGACCGTCGCGGGGGCGCGGCGCGACCTGCCGGAGCCGTTCCATGTCCTTGCCACGCAAAATCCGATCGAACACGAAGGCACCTATCCCTTGCCCGAGGCGCAACTGGACCGTTTCCTGTTGCAAATCGACGTCGATTATCCCGACCGCGATGCCGAGCGCGCCATCGTTCTGGCCACCACCGGCATAGAAGAATCCGGTGTCTCTCCGGTGTTCGACGCAGCCGGTGTGATTGCGGCGCAAGAGGCCGTGCGCCGTATGCCGGTTGGCGAAAGCGTGATCGAGGCGATCCTCGATCTGGTGCGCGCCGCCCGACCCGACGAAACCGCAAGCGAACTGGTGCAGCGTGCTGTCAACTGGGGGCCAAGCCCGCGCGCGGCGCAGGCGCTCTCGCTCGCCGTTCGTGCGCGCGCGCTGCTGGACGGCCGTTTTGCGCCCTCGCTGGCCGATGTGGCCGCTCTGGCGCATCCGGTGTTGCGCCACCGCATGGCGCTGGGTTTTGCCGCGCGGGCCGAGGGGCTGACCATTGACGGAATTATCGACACTCTCGTATCCGGCATCACCGGGGCCGGGGCCGGGGCCGGGGCCGGGGCCGGGGCTGTGGCATAACCATGGCCGCCCCCCTGCATCTGCGCCGCGATGCGGAGCATCTGGCCGATCCGTTGCCCGCGCTTCTGGTGGCGGCGAAACAGCTTGCAGCCAATGTCTCGCTCGGCATTCACGGGTGCCGGCAGTCCGGTATGGGCGAGAGTTTCTGGCAATACCGTCAGGCGCTGCCCGGGGATGCGATGTCTGCCATCGATTGGCGCCGCTCGGCGCGCTCCGACACGGTTTTCATCCGCGAACGCGAATGGGAGGCCGCTCATACCGTGGCTATCTGGGCCGACAACGCCCTGTCGATGGATTTCCGCGGCAGCGGCGAAACCACCAAGGGCGCGCGGGCAAACCTGCTGGCGCTGGCGCTGTCCGTCCTGCTCGACAAGGGCGGCGAGCGTGTGGCGTTTCCGGCCACTATAGCCGCCGATCCCCGCCACGGAGAACGCCACCTCCAGCGGATCGCGCAGGCGCTTTCGGATGTGTCTGCAGAGCGGCCGGAATACGGAACCGCACCGGACCTGCCGCCGCTCAAACCCGCAACCACGGTTCTGTTTTCCGATTTCCTCGGGCCGGATGATCAGGTATTTCCCGCGCTGGAACGTGCGGCAAAAGCCTGCCATTGCGGCTATCTGGTCCGTATCCTCGACCCGCAGGAAGAGTCCTTTCCCTTTGACGGGCGTGTGGTGTTCGAGAGCATGGGCGGCGGGGTTTCCTTTGAAACCCATCGTGCCCGCGCCCTGCAAGAGGCCTATCGTGCGCGGCTGGCGGAACGCACGGAGCGGTTGCGGGATTTTGCGCAGAGAACCGGTTGGCACATGCTGGACCACCGCAGCGGTGAAAGCGCGCAACCGGTATTGTTGGCGCTGTTCAGCGGGATCGGAGGGCGGGAATGAGCCTCGGCCCGCTGGTATTTTTGTCGCCGTGGCTGCTGGCGGGCCTGCTGGTCCTGCCGGTTCTGTGGTGGCTGCTGCGCGCCACGCCGCCCGCGCCCAGACATCTGAAATTTCCGGCTGTGCGCCTGTTGCTGAGATTGCACGACCCCGAGAAAATCGCCGACAAAACCCCGTTGTGGCTGTTGTTGTTGCGGATGCTGGCACTGGCGGCGGCGATTGTGGCATTTGCCGATCCGGTCCTCGATCCCGACCCGCAGGCAGAGGGGAACGGCCCCTTGCTGGTGGTCATGGATGGCGGCTGGGCCAGCGCGCCGGACTGGGCCGCGCGCGTGCAGGCGGCGGAAGCCACGCTGGAACAGGCGGCGCGCAGGGGGCGCCCGACGGTATTTGTCTCGTTGAGCCGACCGCTGCCGCAGGGCGCAGGCCTACCGTTTCGCGATGCGGGCGACTGGCTGGCGGAATTGCGTGGGCTGGAGCCGCAGCCCTGGGCGCCGGATCGTGCGGCCTTCGCGGACTGGCTCGCGGTTCGGGACGGAAATTTCGATACATGGTGGTTGACCGACGGGTTATCACATGACGCATCCGGTCTTGCTGCCGTGTTGGTGGATCGCGGTGCGGTGCAGGTGGTCGATACGGCGCGCAGTCCGCTGGCCCTGTTGCCGCTGTCCACTGTCGAGGGCCGGCTTTCCACCACCGTAGCCGGTGTTCCCGAACCCGCCGATCGCGCCCTGTCGCTCAAGGTTTTCGGCACGGCGCCGAACGGTACCCCGGTCGCGCTGGCGCGCGCGGATGCGCTGCTGGAGGCGGGCGAGACCTCGGTCACCGTGCCCTTCGATATGCCGTTGGAATTGCGCAACCGCACGACCCGCGTGGTGCTGGAGGGCAGTGCCTCGGCCGCCTCGGTGGCGCTGGCGGGGGACGGGTTGCGCCGCCGCAAGGTTGCGCTGATCGGGGCGCAGGTGCAGGAGGGGTCGCAGCTCGTCTCGCCGCTGTTCTATTTGCAAAAGGCACTGGAACCTTCGGTCGTGCTGCTGCGGGCCGACCTGACCGACAGCCTGCTGGCCGCGCCCGATGTGGTTATTCTGGCCGATGTCGGCACGCTTTCGGACAGTTCCGCCAGCAAGTTGCAGGCGTGGGTGGAGCAGGGCGGCCTGCTGCTGCGTTTCGCCGGCCCGCGTCTCGCCGCCAGTGCCAGCGGCACCCGGGATGATCCGTTGTTGCCGGTGCGCTTGCGGACAGGGGGGCGCAGCCTGGGCGGGGCCATGTCGTGGAGCACCCCCAAGCGCCTGCAACCCTTTGCCGCGAACAGCCCGTTTTCCGGTCTGCCGGTGCCCGATGACGTCACGGTTTCGGCACAGGTTGTGGCCCAGCCTGCACCGGATCTTGCCGAACGGACGCTGGCGGCGCTGGAGGACGGCACCCCGCTGGTCACCGCACGTGATCTGGGCAAGGGGCGCGTGGTGCTGTTCCATGTGACCGCCAATGCCGAGTGGTCCACCCTGCCGCTCTCGGGCCTGTTCGTGCAGATGCTGGAGCGCCTTTCGGTCAGCAGTGGCGGTGCCGGTGCTCCGGTCGATCTGGCCGGACGGGACTGGACCCCGGAACAGGTGCTTGACGGTTTCGGGCGGCTCGGTCCGCCGGAAAACCCCGTGCCGGTCAGCGGAGCGCGTTTGCTGGAGCCTGTTGCCGCTGACGCCCCGCCGGGCCTCTACCGCGCGGGAGAGGAAGTCGTGGCAATCGACGTATTGCGCGCGGATGACAGGCTCGAAACACTGGACCTGCCCGCCGGAATCCGGTTCGGAGTTCTGGGTGAACGCAGGGCGCAGGCTTTCAAGCCGCCGCTTCTGCTCATGGCCCTTTCGCTCCTGTTGCTCGACATTCTCGCGACCCTCGGGGTTACGGGCCGTTTGCGCAATTCCGGCACTATGCAGGCCCTTGGATTGCTGGCGCTTGTCAGTATCCTGCCATTCGGCGAGGCCCGCGCCGGCACAGACGAACTCGCCCTGCGCGCGGCCAACGAAACCGTTCTGGCCTATGTCCGCACGGGCGATCCGGAGGTCGACCGGATCAGCGCCGCCGGTTTGCGCGGCCTTGGCCTGGTGTTGTTCCGGCGCACATCCATCGAACCGGCAGCCCCGATCGGTGTGGATGTGGAAACCGACGAACTCGGGTTTTTCCCGCTGCTTTACTGGCCCCTGACCGAGGGGCAGAAACCTCTGCCGCCCGCCGCCAGCGAGCGGGTGAACCGCTATCTGTCCAGCGGCGGCATGATCCTGTTCGACACCCGTGATGCGGGGCAGGGGGTGGCGGGCGCCAATACGCAGGCCCTGCAACGCCTGACCGCCAGCCTCGACATCCCGCCGCTGGAGCCGGTGCCGCAGGATCATGTCCTGACCCGCGCCTTTTACCTGTTGCAGGACTTCCCCGGCCGCTGGGCGAAAACGCCGGTCTGGGTGGAGGTCTCCACCCCCGCGCCGGAGGGCGGGCGGTTTGCCAACATCAACGACGGCGTATCGCCGGTGATCATCGGCGGCAACGACTGGGCCGCAGCCTGGGCTGTGGATGCGGACAACCGGCCGATGTTTCCGATCGGGCGCGGGCTCGCCGGTAACCGCCAGCGCGAAATGGCGCGCCGCTTCGGGGTCAATCTGGTGATGTATGTGATGACCGGAAACTATAAATCCGATCAGGTCCATGTGCCCGCGCTGCTGGAAAGGCTGGGCGAATGAGCGGAGTGGTCACATATGCTCCCTTCCTGCCGTGGGAAGTATTGGTCACCCTCGCTGCGTTTGCCGTCCTGCTGCTGGCACTGGCCGCAGGGCGCGGCCTGCGTGGCTGGTTCCTGCGTGGCCTCGCGGCGCTGGTTCTGCTCGCGGCCATCGCCAACCCGTCCTATCGGCAGGAACAGCGCAACCCGTTGCCCGACGTGGCCTTTCTGGTGATAGACGAAACCGCCAGCCAGACCCTGCCGGCGCGCACCGCACAGCTTGAACAGGCCCGCGTGCGGATCGAGTCGGCCTTCGCCAACCGCATGGAGCCGCCACTCGAAATCGTCACCGTCGCCGTGCGCGATACGCCCGAGGGGGTCAGGCCGCGCGGCACATTGTTGTTGCAGGCCCTGCGCAACGCTGCCGCCGACATCGCACCCGACCGTGTTGCCGGTGCCGTGGTGATCAGCGACGGGCGTATCCATGACCTCGACCCGTTGCAGGATTTTCCCGCTCCGGTGCATCTGCTGCAGACCGGACGGCCGACGGACTGGGACCGCCGCATCACCCTCGAAAACGCCCCCGCTTTCGGTATCGTGGGCGAGAATGTCACCCTGACTCTGCGGATCGAGGATACAGGCGCCGTGCCCGATCCCGGTGGTCTTGCCACGGTCATCGCCTCGGTCGACGGTGGCCCGCCACAAACCGTGCAATTGCCGGTTGGCCGCGCCGTCCCGGTCGACCTGCCGATCACCCATGCGGGGCCCAATCTGCTGACACTGGAAACCCCCGCCGTTGACGGCGAGATCACCGACCGGAATAACCGCACTATTCTGACGGTCAACGGTATCCGCGACCGCCTGCGGGTGCTGCTGGTTTCGGGCGAGCCTTATGCGGGCGAGCGCACATGGCGCAACCTGCTCAAGGCCGATGCGGCGGTGGACCTTGTGCATTTCACTATCCTGCGCGCGCCCGACAAACAGGACGG
>JALSHL010000020.1 GCA_026982255.1 Paracoccaceae bacterium
GCCAGCCCGTCGGTGGCGAAAACTTTGGCGAAGGCTTCGGTCGCCGGCTTGGGGATGTAGCCGGCGTCCTCGACTCCGTAGATCGCATCGAACACGCCTTCGAGGCCGCGCGCGGCGCTGACCTTTTCGCCATGGGCGCGCGAGCCGTTGGTATAGATGATCTTGCGCCCCGGCAGGGCAGCGATGGCGGCGCGCAGGTCGGGGGCCTCGGGGATGACCGAGAGGTCGAGTTCGTGCACTTCGGTCAGGAAGCTGTCGGGATCGACGCCGTGTTCGGCCATCAGGCCGGCGAGGGTGGTGCCGTGGGTTTTCCAGTAGTGTTTGCGCAGGCTGTGGGCCTCGGATTCACCGATGCCGATCTCGCGGGTCATGAAGGCGACCATCAGGCGTTCGATCTGGTCGAACAGGCGGACTTCGGGCGGGTAGAGGGTGTTGTCGAGGTCGAAAACCCAGGTGTCGATATGGCGGAAGGATTCATAGGGCATGGGGCGGTGATAGCCGCTGGCGCGCGGCGGCGCAATGGGGGTGATTCCGGCGTAGACCTTTGCGGTTTTCGGGAGTAGCCTTGCCGAAAACACGGAGGGTATTTCGATGACGGAAGGGCAGGGCGCACACAAGGACGCCTATGCGCTGGTGCTGGAGGCGATCGACGAGGGGACCTATCTGCCCGGCGACCGGCTGGTGGAGTCGGAGCTGGCGGAGCGCTTCGGGGTTTCGCGCACGCCGGTGCGCGAGGCGTTGCAGCGGCTGGAAACGCAGCAGGTGCTGGTGCGGGACGGGCGCTCGATGGTGGTGTCCTCGCTGGATCATGACCAGCTGGGGGAATTGTATGTGGTGCGGGCCGAACTGGAGGGGCTGGCGGCGCGGCTGGCGGCGCAGCATGCGGCACCGGAGGAGGTGCGGGTGCTGCGCGAGATGGTCGAGCAGGATATGCGGATGCTCGGGCAGGCGCAGCGGCTGGCCAAGGCGAACCGGCGGTTTCACCGGCAATTGCATCTGGCGAGCCACAACCGGCTGCTGATCCAGCAGCTGGAGATGGTGCACCGGACGATGGCCTTGCTGGTGACGACGACTTTTGCCGCTGAGGGGCGCGATATTGCGGCGCTGGAGGAACACGCGGCGGTGGTTGCGGCGATCGAGGCGCGCGATGGCGAGGCGGCGGAGAAGGCGGTGAAATCCCATATTTCCAAGGCTTACGAGACGCGGTTGAAAGTGGATGCGGGGGAGGTCTGATATGTCTGATATGATTGCGGAACGGATTGTGCGGGCGGTTCTGGACAAGGCGCCGATGGGGAATTTCGTGCAGGAGATTACCGGTTTCGATGCGGCCTACGATATTCAGGAGGCCGTGGTGGCGCAGCTTGCACCGCGTTTTGGCGGGGTGGGCGGCTACAAGATCGCATGGAATGCGCCGGCGGCCTTTACCCCTGCGGTCGGGCATGTGTTTTCCGCCCATATCCGCCAGAGCGGTGCGCATATTCCGGCCGAGGAGATGGCGCAGCTGGTGGTCGAGCCGGAAATTCTGGCGGTGATGGGCGAGGATGTTTCCGAAGGCGGCCAGACGGCGCAGAGCATGGCGCCGCGGATTGCGCGCTATCATGCGGGGTTCGAGATCATGGACCGGCGCAATACGGCCGATCCGGCGCTGTCTCATCCGCCCGGTGTGGTGGCGAACAATGTGTTCAATTGCGGGCTGGTGTCGGGCGACAGTCTGGCGGAACTGCCGGAAACGATGGAAACGGTGTTGTCGCTGGACGGCGAGGTGCTGTTCCGGGGGCAGGACGCCGCGCCGCAGGCACCGGCGGAGGCGGTGGCGTTCATTGCCAATCATCTGGCGGCGCGTGGGCGCGGGCTGAAGGCGGGGGATGTGATCCTGTGCGGGACGCATTATCCGCCGTTTGCCGTGCAGGCAGGGGCGACGCTGGAGGTCTCGATGGGGGCGCTCGGGCGGGCGGCGTTTTCCTTTGGCTGATCGCCGTGCGGGGTCTTGTCCCAGTAGAACGGGGCGAACAGGAGTTCGGTGACGGCCTTGTAGGCGGCGATGGTGGCGAGAGGCCAGTAGAAGGGTAAAAGCAGGATATGGGGCAGCAGGCGTCTGGCGCGGGCGGCCCTGATGACAACGGCCCAGTGGGTGAGTTGCCCGAGGGTCATGCCGGACACGAACAGCGCGGTGACCGGTGCGGGAACCGGCGAGAGGTCCAGAAGCGGCAGGCCGAAAAAACCGGCCCAGAGAACCCAGAACAGCGGCGCGGCGAGGAAACCGGTGAGGCCGGACAGCAGCAGCGCCTGAAAGCCGGAAAATCCGCGCGGGCCGAGGTCGCGCCAGAGCCGTGCCGGATCGCGCATGTGGCTGGCCCATGTCATGGCGAAACCCTTCAGCCAGCGGGAGCGCTGGCGCACCCAGCGCAGCGGGGTATGGCTGGCCTCTTCCCATGTGGTGGTTTCGATGATTCCGGTGCGATAGCCGAAACGGGCGAGGCGCATGCCGAGGTCGGCGTCCTCGGTGACGTTGTGGGCGTCCCAGCCGCCGATTTCCAGCAGAATGTCGCGGCGGAAAAACAGGGTGGTGCCGCCAAGCGGAATCGGCAGGCCGAGCGCCTGCACCCCGTGCATCACCACGCGGAACCATGCGGCGTATTCGATTGTAAAACAACGGGAAATCCAGCTTCTGCGGGCGTTGTAGTAATCCAGTTGCCCTTGCAGGCAGGCCACATCGGCGGGGGCTGTGGCAAAGGCGCGGGCGATTTTGCGGAGCTGGTCCGGTTCGGGGCGGTCCTCGGCGTCGTAGATGCCGATGATCTCGCCGGTGCAATGGGGCAGGGCGTAGTTCATGGCCTTGGGCTTGGTTTGCAGCCAGTCGCGCGGCACGGCGAGCGGGCGGATATGGCGGGGCAGCGGGATGCGGGCGAGGGCGGCTGCCGTGGTGGCGTCTATTTCCTCGGTCAGCAGGAAAACCTCGAGCCGGTCGGCGGGGTAGTCCAGCGCCTTTAGCGACCGGATAAGGCGCGGGAGGGTGTTTTCCTCGCGAAACAGCGGGACGAGCAGGGTGATGCGCGGGGCGGGGTTGTCCCGGGGCTTTAGGAAGGCGGGCAGC
Source organism: Paracoccaceae bacterium (assembly GCA_026982255.1). GTDB lineage: Bacteria > Pseudomonadota > Alphaproteobacteria > Rhodobacterales > Rhodobacteraceae > NORP23. Next base: position 3,095 of record JALSHL010000020.1, read on the forward strand.
GGCGGGTGGCGCAGGGCCTTGAGGGCGCTCAGGCGGATGAAGGCATAGGCGATGTTCAGCAAGGCGCTCCAGAGCATGAGGGCGGAGAGCCAGACGTAGGGAAACAGGGCGAGCGAGACCAGCGCCGCGGCGAGGGCGGCGAGGAGCGGGCGCGGCTTCAGGCTCCGGCAGCTGTATGCGGGCGGGCAGAGGCTATGGGCGGCGGCCAGCAGGCGGGTTTCGATTGTGCGGTCGGGCGCGCGGGGCGGCGCGCGCGGCACAAGGAAGGCGGGGATTGGGCGGGGCGGATGGATGGACACGGGGCAATTCTCGGCAAGGGTTGGCCGAGGATGCCCCGTGCGGGGTTAAATTACGGTTAACCCATCGCCGCGACGAACCGCTCGAACAGGTAATAGCTGTCCTGCGGGCCGGGGCTGGCCTCGGGGTGGTATTGCACGGAGAACACCGGTCTGTCCTTCAGGCGGATACCGCAGTTGGAGCCGTCGAACAGGGAAATATGGGTTTCCTCGACATTTTCCGGCAGGCTCTGGCTGTCCACGGCGAAACCGTGGTTCATCGAGGTGATCTCCACCTTGCCGGTTTCGTGTTCCTTCACCGGATGGTTGGCGCCGTGGTGGCCGTGGTTCATTTTCAGCGTCTCCGCCCCCAGTGCCAGCGCCAGCATCTGGTGGCCGAGGCAGATGCCGAAAACCGGAATGTCGGCCTCCAGAATGCCCTGAATGGCGGGAACGGCATATGCGCCGGTGGCCTTCGGGTCGCCCGGACCGTTGGAGAGGAACACGCCCTCGGGGTTGTGGGCGAGGACCTCCTCGGCGGTGGCGGTGGCGGGCAGGACGGTGACGTCGCAGCCGGCGGAGGCCAGGCAGCGCAGGATGTTGCGTTTGGCGCCGTAGTCGATGGCGACGACCTTGCGGCCCGGCGTGGTGCGTTTCTTGTAGCCCTCGGACCATGCCCAGCGCATTTCGTCCCATTTGTAGGATTGGGCGCAGGTGACCTCCTTGGCGAGGTCGAGACCTTCGAGGCCGGCGAAGCCGCGGGCGCGGGCCAGCAGGTCGTCGATGTCGAAATTGCCGTCGGCGGCATGCTGCATGGCCACATGCGGTGCCCCTTGCAGGCGGATGGCGCGGGTCAGGCGGCGGGTGTCGATACCGCCGACGCCGATGCGGCCGCGTTTTTCCATCCAGTCGGACAGGTTCGAGGTGGCGCGGTAGTTCGACGGTTCGGTCGGGTCCCATTTGACCACGATGCCCTCGGCCACCGGATCGCCGGTCTCGTCATCCTCGGGGTTCACGCCGACATTGCCGATATGCGGGAAGGTGAAGGTGACGACCTGTCCGGCGTAGGAGGGATCGGTCATGATTTCCTGATAGCCGGTCATGGCGGTGTTGAAGCAGAGTTCGGCCACCGCGATCCCCTCGGCCCCGAAGCCGCGGCCGTAGAATACCTGGCCGTCGGCCAGAACGATGGCGGCTGTGGGGCGGGCATGGGTGTCGGGCGCGGAGGCTTGGGCCAGCTCGGAGAGGGGGGCGTTGGGCATGGGGGCTATCCTTTTGGAATTTGCCGGAAAATACGGGGCGCAGGGGCGCAGGTCAAGGGGGAGAAAAAGTAAAATATGCTGCAAAAACAATATGTTGGTGAAATGTGAAACTATTGTTAATTTTGGCAACAGCGATTATATTCGCCGACTTCTGGAAACAGCACCGCCTCTGGAGGGCGAAACCTGAATGCGAAAGCGACTGAACGATGCGATGAAGGATGCGATGCGGGCCAAGGATGCGCCGCGTCTGTCCACCCTGCGGCTGATCAATGCGGCGATCAAGGACCGCGATATTGCGGAGCGCAGCGAGGACAATCCCGATGGTGTGTCGGATGCGGAGATCCTGTCGATCCTCGCCAAGATGATCAAGCAGCGTCAGGAAAGTGCCAAGACCTACGAGGAGGCCGGACGCATCGAGCTGGGCGAGCGCGAGCGCGAGGAGATCAGGGTGATCGAGGAATTCCTGCCCAAGCAGCTTTCGGAAGAAGAGGTGCAGGCGGCGATCAGGGAGGTGATTGCCGAGGTCGGGGCCGAGTCCATCCGCGATATGGGCAAGGTCATGGGGGCGCTGAAGGCGCGCTATAACGGGCAGATGGATTTCGGCAAGGCGGGCGCGGCGATCAAGGCGTTGCTCGGTTGAGCTTGTAGCGGCGGCGGTATAGGGTTGGGCAAATCCGACCGGAGAGCCGAAACATGCACCGCTTGCCGCCATTCAAAAAGCTGATTTTACTGGTTTTTACGGGATTCCTGCTGTTGCGCCCCGTGGCGGGCGCGGCGGAGCCGGTGCTGGTGGCGGCGGCGTCCTCGCTCCGTTTCGCGCTGGCGGAGCTGGTGCAGGGGTTCGAGGCGGAAACCGGATTGCAGGTGGTGCCGGTTTACGGGTCCTCGGGCAATTTCGCGCGCCAGATCCGGCAGGGTGCGCCGTTCCAGGTGTTTCTGTCGGCCGATGAAACCTATGTGCGCGATCTGGCGGCGGAGGGGCTGACGCGGGATGCGGGGGTGCGCTATGCGGTCGGGCGGCTGGTTCTGGCGGTGCCGGCGGGCGGGGCGTTGCGGGTCGATGGCGAACTGGCGGATGTAGCGTCGGCGATCAGCGACGGGCGGTTGCAGCGGTTTGCCATCGCCAACCCCGACCATGCGCCCTATGGCGTGCGGGCGCGCGAGGTGTTGCAGGCGCGTGGCCTCTGGCCGGCAATCGGGCCGAAGCTGGTGCTGGGCGAGAATGTCGGGCAGGCGGCGCAATTCGTGTTTTCGGGCAATGCGCAGGGCGGATTGCTGGCCTATGCGCTGGTGCTGGCGCCGGATGCGCCGGAGGGAATCACCTATGCGCTGATTCCCGAGGATTTGCACGCGCCGCTGGGGCAGCGGATGGTGTTGCTGGAAAAGGCCGGACCGGTGGCGGAGGCGTTTTACGGATACATGAAGGGGCCGGAGGCGGCGGCGGTTCTGGAACGCTACGGTTTTGCCGTGCCGGATGCGGGGGAGTAGTATGGACTGGGAGGCGCTTTTCCTGTCTTTCCGGCTTGCGGGGCTGACGGCGCTGCTGCTGATCCCGCTAGGAGTGCTGGCCGGGCGGGCGCTGGCCTATGGCCGGTTTCATGGCAAGGGGCTGGCCGAGGCGCTGGTGGCGTTGCCGCTGGTGCTGCCGCCGACGGTTTTCGGTTATTACCTGCTGGTGTCTTTCGGGGCGGCCTCGCCGCTGGGGGTGTTCTGGGAACGGGCCTT
>JALSHL010000021.1 GCA_026982255.1 Paracoccaceae bacterium
CGGCCTCGGCCAGCGGGGCGGAGCCGGAGTCGGTGATCTTGTCATAGCCGGCCTTCAGGGCCGCGTCGGCGATCTTGGCGTCGATGTTTTTGGCGGTGCCGGGCATGGCACGCGCGCCCATGGCGTCACAACGGGCGTTTTCCATGGCGTCGTAGATGGCGCGGGCCATCTCGCCCGAGGGGCGGAATTTGCTGCCGGTGGTTTCATTGTGGAACCGCAGGCGCATGGCGTAGGAATCAGCGGTGCCGCGGGCCAGCAGGACCTCTTGCGCGGTCATGCGGCGCGTCACCTGCGGCAGACGGGCGTTATCCGCGGTCAGGGCCGAAGGGTCGACGCTGAACGAGACGTTCAGTTCCGGCTGGTCCGCGAGGGTGCGGGTCGCCTCGGCCAGCGCCTTTTTGAAGGCGTCGGCGGGGTTTTCTGTTTTGGTCATTATTCGACCTTTTCTGCAAATATCATCGCATCATCGGGGCTGATCAACTCTCCGATCAAGCTCCAGCCACTTTTGTATTTATCCATCCAGCCACGAACGTAAGGTGTGGTTTCAGGAGCGCAAATCCGCGAATAATCCGGTATTAACCGCCTTACATTGTTCTGTTTTCGAACGTGACCATTCTTTCCGGGGTTTCGTAGCCAAGTTGCATGTGTAGATCGTATTACCTTGGCAACAACCGCACTCGGTATAATGAATACATCAGGAATGTGATCCAAAACATCGCCAGCATCTGCAAAATCCACAAAACAGTATAGCAGGCGATCATCTACAATACTTTCGTGCTTCGGCCTCATATGCCAACCGCCGTCGCTACCCTTGCCGGATCGAGACTTCACTTGGAGGCCAAGAAGCTTCGTGCCATTCAAATCTGACAGCAATATATCTATATTCGGAGCACCTTCGGGGGCCAGAGCAGCAATGTACCCTTGTCGCAACAATGCGCTCATCACAAAGTGCTCTCCGGCAGCACCTATCAATTTGGATGAGGCTACCATATTCTAGCCAAGGCTCAACGAAACCGCGCTTTCGGGCAGTTCCTCGTCAAAGCAGCGCTGGTAGAATTCGGCAACCGTCTGGCGTTCCAGCTCGTCGCATTTGTTCAGGAAGGTCAGGCGGAAGGCGAAACCGACGTCGCGGAAAATCTCGGCGTTCTGTGCCCATGTGATCACGGTGCGCGGCGACATGACGGTGGAGATATCGCCGTTCATGAAGGCCGTGCGCGTCAGGTCGGCCACGGTGACCATATGGGCGATGATCTTGCGCCCTTCCTCGGTGTTGTAGTGCGGGGCCTTGCCCAGAACGATGGCGCTTTCGGCGTCGTGCGACAGGTAGTTCAGGGTCGCCACGATCGACCAGCGGTCCATCTGCGCCTGGTTGATCTGCTGCACGCCGTGGTAAAGGCCGGTGGTGTCGCCGAGACCGACGGTGTTGGCGGTAGCAAACAGGCGGAAATACGGGTGCGGGGTGATGATCTCGTTCTGGTCCAGAAGGGTCAGCTTGCCGCCCTCCTCCAGCACGCGCTGGATGACGAACATCACGTCGGGGCGGCCGGCGTCGTATTCGTCAAAGACGATGGCGCAGGGGTTGCGCAGCGCCCAGGGGAGGATCCCCTCCTGGAATTCGGTGACCTGCACACCGTCGCGCAGCTTGATCGCGTCCTTGCCGATCAGGTCGATGCGCGAGATGTGGCTGTCGAGGTTGACGCGCACGGTTGGCCAGTTCAGGCGAGCGGCGACCTGTTCGATATGGGTCGATTTGCCCGTGCCGTGGTAGCCCTGGATCATCACGCGGCGGTTGTTGCGGAAACCGGCGAGGATGGCGAGCGTGGTCTCGGGGTCGAATTTATACATCGGGTCGATGTCGGGCACACGGTCGGTGCGTTCCTCGAATCCTTTGACAACCATGTCGGAGTCAAAGCCGAATACATCGCGCACGATGATATCCTCGGTCGGTTTTGCTGAGTTTGTCATATTGTTTTCCGTCGTAATCGGGCGCCGTTTCGCGCCGGCGCGTTTCCTCCCGTTTTGGGGTATTCGCGGGGGGCTTGCAAGGGGGGCAATTGTCGCCGGACGCGGCGTCTGGTGTCCCTAATCGCGGAAAGAGCGGCTGCCCTTGACCTGCTCCCAGGCCCAGACGACCTCGGCCAGGCGTTCCTCGTCGGCGCGGCTGCCGCCGTTGAGGTCGGGGTGCAGGACCTTGACCAGCGATTTGTAGACCTTGCGGATTTCCGTTTTGGTCATGGTGTCGCCGGCGCCGAGGATCTCGATCGCCTTGCGTTCGGTCGGCGGCAGGCGGCGCTGGCGGGTGCCGGTCGGCTCGGCGGGATTGAGGGTACCGTTTTCGCCCAGGACCTCGTAAGGGTCATCGAAACCGAAGCGTTTGAAGGCCTGCCCCTCGGGGTGGGAGGCCGTGGCACTTTTCTGTTTGCTCGGGTCGCCGAAGGGTTTGGTTTTGCGGTTCCAGACCTTGTCGGATTCGATCTGTTCCTCGAATTCGGCTTCGGAATGGTGTTCGAAGAAGTTCCAGTTTCGGTTATACTCGCGGATGTGTTCCTGACAGAACCAGACGAAATCCTCCAGTTGGTCGGGGCTGCGCGGGGCACGGAATTTGCCGGCTTTTTCGCAGTTTTTATGTTCGCACTGGCGCGAGGATGTCTCGATTGCGCCGGACATGCCGCGGCGGCGCGACCGGCGTTTCTTGTCCGCGGAAACCGATATGTCGAAACTAAATGGCGAGCGCCGATTCATGGTGGAACGGTCCTTTCAACTTTCCGACTCAGGCGCAACACAATACAGTTTGCGCGGTGATGTCCAAGACCCGATTGCAACAGGAGCAACAATTTATGTCTTACAGCGAGAGAATTAAAGCGAAACTTTCGGAGGCTTTCGATCCGGTGCATCTGGAAGTGATCGACGAAAGCGAGCAGCACCGTGGCCATGGCGGCTACCGCGAGGGGGGCGAGACCCATTTCAAGGTTGTCATGACTTCGGCCGCGATGAACGGGCTGAACCGCGTGGCGCGGCAGCGGGCGGTCTATGCGGTGCTGAAGGAGGAACTGGACGAGCGGGTGCATGCGCTGGCGCTGAAGATCGACGGGACCGCGTGAAGAACGGTTTCGTCTATGCGCCGACTGCCGATCCGGTGGAGGTGATCCATGCCGACGACGATATTCTGGTTGTGAACAAGCCCGCCGACCTGTTGTCGGTGCCGGGCAAGGCGCCGGAGCATCGCGACTGTCTGGAGACCCGCCTGCGGGAGGTTTACCCCGATACGTTGCTGGTGCATCGCCTCGATATGGCGACCTCGGGCGTTATGGTGTTTGCGCGCAACAAGGCGGCGCAGCGGCATCTGGGGATGCAGTTCGAGAAACGGCAGACGCGGAAGGTTTATGTCGCACGGGTCTGGGGCGATGTGGCGGATGACAGCGGGCTGGTGGATCTGCCGCTGATCGTGGACTGGCCGAACAAGCCGAAACAGAAGGTGTGCTTCGAGGCTGGCAAGCCCTCGCAAACCCGCTGGGAGGTGATCGCGCGGGACGGGGAAACCACGCGGATGCGGTTGTTTCCGCTGACAGGGCGCACACACCAGTTGCGGGTGCATATGCTGGCGCTGGGGCATCCGATCCTCGGCGACCGGTTCTATGCGCAAGGCGCGGCCTTCGCAGCGGCAGGGCGGATGTTGCTGCACGCGAAGGAGTTGGCGTTCCGGCATCCGACGGGCGGGGCGGATGTGGCGTTTTCGTCGGAGGTGCCGTTTTGAGCCCGGGCCTACGATCTAGTCACGCGTAGCGGCACCGAGCGGCGGGGCTTCGCCTTCGGGGGTATCGTTGACGGCAGGTGTGGTCAGCATGGCCGGATCGGCGGCAGGTTCGACGGTTTCGACCGGCGGCTCTACGGCGACGGCCGGTTCCGCAACGGGCTCCGCCACCGGCTCGACGGTTTCGGCAACGGGGGAACCCTCGGTCACGGCCACGGCGCGGCGGAAGACCAGGACGTTGATGTAGCGTTCCTGCGTTTTGCCCATTATGCCGGTTTTTTCGTCCACAGGCAGGCTCTCGGCGCGCTGGTATTCCCAGCCGTCGGCGGCCTGCCGGTTCATCAGCTCGGTCAGGTTGACGGCGTAGCGTTCGTCGGTGCCGCGCACGCCTTTGACCTTGCGGGCCTTGCGCGGGGCGGTGACGACTTTGTATTCGAATGCGGACATTTTTGTTCCTTTGCGGCGAATCGGTCGGGGAATATTACCCGATACCGAGTTTTGCGCGAATGATCTCGTTCACAACTTTGGGATTGGCCTTGCCGCCGGTGGCTTTCATGACCTGACCGACGAACCAGCCGGCCATGCTCGGCTTGTCCTTCGCCGCGGCGACCTTGTCGGGGTTGGCAGCGATCACCTCGTCCACGGCGGCCTCGATGGCGCCGGTGTCGGTGACCTGTTTCATGCCGCGGGATTCGACGATTTCGGCGGGGTCGCCGCCTTCGGTCCAGACGATCTCGAACAGCTCCTTGGCGATCTTGCCGGAAATGTCGCCCTTGGCAATCAGGTCGAGGATGGTGCCGAGCTGCTCGGCGGAAATCGGCGAGTCGCCAATGCCGAGGCCCTGTTTGTTCAGACGACCGAACAGTTCGTTGATCACCCAGTTGGCGGCCTGTTTGCCGTCGCGGCCTTTGGCTACGGCCTCGAAATATTCGGCGTTGGCGACATCGGCTGTCAGGACGCCGGCGTCGTATTCGGTCATGCCGTATTCGGTGACGAAACGCGCCTTTTTCTCGTCCGGCAGTTCCGGCAGGCTGGCCTTGATTTCGTCAACCCATGCCTGTTCCAGTTCCAGCGGCAGCAGGTCGGGGCAGGGGAAATAGCGGTAGTCGTGCGCCTCTTCCTTGGAGCGCATGGATCGGGTCTCGCCCTTGTTGGGATCGTAGAGGCGGGTTTCCTGATCGACCTCGCCGCCGTCTTCCAGAATGGCGATCTGGCGTTTGGCCTCGAAATCGATGGCCTGCTGGATGAAGCGCATGGAGTTCATGTTCTTGATCTCGCAACGGGTGCCGAGGTGGCTGAAATCCCCCGTCTCGCGGAATTTCTCGTAGGCGCCGGGCAGGCAGACGGAGACGTTGACGTCGGCGCGCAGGCTGCCTTCCTGCATGTTGCCGTCGCAGGTGCCGAGGTAGCGCACGATCTGGCGCAGTTTGCGGACATATTCGGCGGCTTCCTCGGGGCCGCGGATGTCGGGGCGGCTGACGATCTCCATCAGAGCGATGCCGGTGCGGTTGAGGTCGACGAAAGACATTTCCGGGTCCATGTCATGCACGGATTTGCCGGCGTCCTGTTCGATGTGGATGCGTTCGACACGAACCTTGCGCGCCACACCCGGTTCCATGTCCACGAGGATTTCGCCCTCGCCGACGATCGGGTGGTAGAGTTGCGATATCTGGTAGCCCTGCGGCAGGTCGGGGTAGAAATAGTTCTTGCGGTCGAAACGGGAAAACAGGTTGATCTCGGCCTTCAGGCCCAGCCCCGTGCGCACCGCCTGTTCGACGCAGTATTCGTTGATCACCGGCAACATGCCCGGCATGGCCGCATCGACGAACGAAACGTTGGAATTGGGTTCCGCGCCGAATTGTGTGCTGGAGCCGGAGAACAGTTTGGCGTTGGAGGAGATTTGCGCGTGCACCTCCATCCCGATCACCAGTTCCCAGTCGTATTTGGCACCGGCGATGGTTTTGGGTTTCGGTTCTGTGTAGGCAAGCTCGGTCATCGGGTTCATCCGCGCGAAAATTTCGGTTCACGGTCTTTTAGGCAACCCCGATGCGGGGGGCAAGGGGCTGCCCCCCGAAATCCGGTCAGCCGAGGAGTTTGCCGACCATCTCGGCGGTGTTTTTCGACAGATCGGGCGTGTCGCGAATGCGTTCCAGCGCCGCCTTCATTTTCGCCTGCCGCTCGGCATCATAGCGCCGCCAAGAGCCGAAGACCGTGGACATGCGCGCGGCGATTTGCGGGTTGTGCGGGTCGAGTTTGATCAGCCAGTCGGCAAACAGGTCGTAGCCCGCCCCGTCGGCACGATGGAAGCCCGCCGGATTGCCGCCGGCAAAGGCCCCGAGCAGCGAGCGGAAACGGTTGGGGTTGAGCCAGTCGAAGGCGGGATGGCCGGTCAGGGCGCGCACGGTTTCCACCGCCGTTTCGGCAGGCGCGGCAGAGGCCTGCACCCCGAACCATTTGTCCACCACCAGTTTTTCATCCTGCCAGCGGTCGTAGAAGGCGGCGAGTTCGGCTTCGGCGTCACCGGCGGAGACCAGTTTGGCCAGCGCGGCGAACTGTTCGGTCATGTTGTCGG
>JALSHL010000022.1 GCA_026982255.1 Paracoccaceae bacterium
CGCAGGAACGCGGACGGGTGCAGGGTATGAACGATTTCCTTGTTTTCGGCATGGTGACCTTTGCCTCGCTCAGCTCCGGCGGTCTGATGAACTCCAACGGTTCGGCCGAGGCCGGCTGGGCGACGGTGAATCTGGCCATGGTGCCGTTGCTGACGCTGGCTTTCGGGGCGCTGATCTGGTTCGTGATCAACGGAAAAAAACGCAACTGAGGCTTACCAGAGTCCGGTTACGGCACGCCAGACCTGCCCGGCGTTCTTGCGGAATTCGGAGGTGGCGAGGGGCATTTCCAGCGCTTCCTCCGGCGCCGCATTTACCTTGTGCAGAACCATAGTTACTTGCGGCACAGCCAGCAGGGCGGGCAACAGGGATTTCGGAACAAGCCCGCGTTTTTTGTGGGCAGCCTGAAGGCGTGCCAGAGCATCGGCCGTTATGTCGGCCAGACTTTGCGCCAGATTTTCAGGAACCTTGCCGCTCGCCACCGCGTTGCGATCCAGCGCGCAGGCTACCGGCACCGGATGTCGTCCGCGGGCATAGAGCGTCGGCAGGGCGCGCAGCAGGTTGGCAATACCGGCAGCATAGGCATAGTCGGCAATCACCGGCAGCGATTGTGCGGGAGCGCCCAGCGTCAGCGCCGCAAGCTGCATCAGGTTACCGGAAGTGGTGTTGATATAGGCGTCGAAAGCGGCGCGGTCGGCATGGCCGTCGCGATAGACATCGAAACGGCGGGCCTCGGCCATTTCCGCCAGTTTCTCCACCGGCAGCCCGTATTTTTCCACTGCGGCCGCCAGCGGAGGCAGCACCGGGTGGTCGCGCACGGTGCCATTGGCCAGATCCTCCACCGCATCCACCCACCATTGCAGGCGCATCATGGCGACGATTTCCTCGGCGCTGGCCCAGGGGGCGCGGGCGATTTCCAGATTGAAGGCATAAAGCGCAAACAGCGCCCCGCGCGCATCCGGCCGCGCCAGCATGGTTGCCGCATGGCGGTCGGGATCGCCGGTTTTCACGATGTCGGCGCAATACTCCATATTCAGTTCTCGGCCCCGTCGCGAATCAGCTTCCAGCGGATGGCGTCCAGCAGGGCCTGGAACGAGGCATCGACGATATTGGCCGAAACCCCGACGGTGGACCAGCGCCGGCCGCTTGAATCCTCGCTGTCGATCAGCACACGGGTGACGGCCTCGGTGCCGCCACTGGTGATGCGGACCTTGAAATCCACCAGCCGCATGTCGTCGATAATGTCCTGATAGGGGCCGAGGTCCTTGGCCAGCGCCTTGGCCAGCGCGTTGACCGGCCCGCTGTCCTTGCCGAATTCGTCCAGACTGTCGGAAACCGAAAGCACCTTCTTGCCGCCGACCTTCACCGCCACCACCGCTTCGGAAAGGGTGACGGAGCGGTTCTCCTTGTTCTTGCGCCTCTCCACGGTCACACGGTAGCGTTTGACCTCGAAGAATCTCGGCATCTGCCCCAGAACCTCGCGCGCCAGCAACTCGAAACTCGCCTGCGCGGAGTCATAGGCAAACCCCTTGTCCTCGCGTTCCTTGACCCTGTCGAGGATCCGCGCCAGCGCCGGATCGCCCTTGGCCACCTCGATCCCCGCATCGGCGAGGCGCGAGCGCAGGTTGGACTGTCCCGCCTGGTTGGACATCGGCACCAGCCGCCGGTTTCCTACGGTCGCGGGCGGAATATGTTCATAGGTGGCCGGGTTCTTCAGAATGGCACTGGCATGCAGCCCCGCCTTATGGACAAAGGCCGAGGCCCCGACATAGGGCGCATGGGCATCCGGCACGCGGTTCAGGATATCGTCAAGCATCCGCGACAGCGTCGTCAGCCCCGCCAGCCGGTCCTGTTGCACGTTCAGTTCATAGCGGCTGGCATAAGGCTCCTTCAACAACAGCGTCGGGATCAGCGTCACCAGATCGGCATTGCCGCACCGCTCCCCCAGCCCGTTCAGCGTGCCCTGTATCTGGCGCGCGCCCGCGTCCACGGCGGCGAGGCTGTTGGCCACCGCAAGGCCGGTATCGTTGTGGGTGTGGATGCCGATGTGATCGCCGGGAATGCCCGCAGCGACCACCGCCCTGACCGCCGCGCGCACATCGTCCGGCAGTGCGCCGCCGTTGGTATCGCACAGCACAATCCAGCGCGCACCGGCATCATAGGCGGCCCTGCAACACTCCAGCGCATAGTCGGGGTTGGCCTTGTAGCCATCGAAAAAATGTTCCGCATCGAACAGCGCCTCGCGCCCCTGCGCCACAAGATGCCTGACCGAGGCCGCGATATTTTCCACGTTCTCTGGCAATTCGATCCCGAGCGCGGTGGTGACATGGAAATCATGCGTCTTGCCGACCAGACAGACGGCGGGGGTATTGGCGTTGAGGACACCGGCCAGAACCTCGTCATTTTCCGCCGAGCGACCGGCGCGTTTGGTCATGCCGAAGGCGGTGAAGGTGGCGGTTTGCAGTTCCGGCGGCCTGTTGAAAAACTCGCTGTCGGTGGGATTGGCGCCGGGCCAGCCCCCCTCGATATAATCCACGCCGAGAGCATCGAGCGCCTGCGCAATGCGGTGCTTGTCCTCGGCACTGAAATCGACACCGTGGGTCTGCTGCCCGTCGCGCAAGGTGGTGTCATACAGGGTGAGGGGTTCACGCATGGGTAACCCCCGTCAGGCCCTGTGCTGTGGAACGGGTCATTCCAGCGCCTCCAGTTTGGAGGGGTCGAAGTCCGGTCCCAGTTCCCATTCGGCACCTTGCGGCGTATCTTTCACAATGACACCCGCCGCCGCGAGGCCGTCGCGGATCGCGTCGGAACGGGCGAAATCCTTGGCTGCGCGTGCCGATACGCGTTCTGCCAACAGCCGCTCCACCCGTTCGGTCACCTCACCGCCCACATCTGCCTTTTCCCAGCCTGCCAACTCATCCGTCAACAACCCGAGCAATCCTGCCGATGCCTTCAGCGCTCCGGCATCCCGCTTGGATGCCAGCTCGTGCAACGCCGCGATTGCTCCGGCGGTATTCAGGTCGTCGGCCAGCGCATCAACCACGGTTTCGGCAGGTTGCGTGGCCTCGACCCCGTCAATCATGCCGCGCCACTTGCGCAACGTCGCCTCTGCCTCCCGCACTTTTTTTTCCGTCCAGTCCATCGGCGAACGGTAATGCGTGGACAGCAGCACAAAGCGGATCACCTCGCCCGGGATGCCCTGATCCAGCAAATCCTTGACCGTAAAGAAATTGCCCAGCGATTTGGACATTTTCCGCCCCTCGACCTGCACCATCTCGTTGTGCATCCAGAAGCGCGCGAAATCGCCGTGCGGATTGGCGCAGCAGCTCTGCGCGATCTCGTTTTCGTGGTGCGGAAACTGCAAATCCAGCCCGCCGCCGTGAATGTCGAAGCTCTCGCCCAGCAGGTCCAGCGACATGGCGGAACACTCGATATGCCAGCCGGGCCGGCCATAGCCCCACGGCGATTCCCAGCCGGGCTGCTCGCCGCTCGAGGGTTTCCACAGCACAAAATCCATCGGATCGTGTTTGTAGTCCGCCACCTCGACCCGCTCGCCGGCGCGCATGTCCTCTAGCTTGCGACCCGACAGCGCGCCGTATTTGGTATAGGAATTGACGTCGAACAGCACATGCCCCTCTGCCTCGTAGGCATGACCCTTTTCGATCAGCACCTGAATCATCGCGATCATCTGGGCGATATATTCGGTCGCGCGCGGCTCGAACGTCGGGCGCAGCGCCCCCAGCGCGTCCATGTCGTGGTGATACCACGCGATAGTTTCATCGGTGATGTCGCGGATATCGCGCCCCGTCTCGGCCGCCTTGGCGTTGATCTTGTCATCCACGTCGGTGAAATTGCGCACATAGCGCACCGCATAGTGGCCATAGACATGGCGCAGCAGGCGGAACAGCGTGTCGAACACCACCACGGGGCGGGCATTGCCGATGTGCGCGCGGTCATAGACCGTCGGGCCGCACACATACATGCGCACGTTTTCGGGGTCGATCGGCTCGAAAACCTCCTTGCGGCGGGTTCTGGTGTTGTAAAGTCTGATCTCGGTCATGGCTGTTCCAGTCGCAAATTCCCTGCGACGGGCCTAGCATTTTGATCTTGGGAAGGAAATACAAGAACGCGCCGCGGACGATATGTCAGCAGATAATGCAAATCTCGCAAATGCAAAATACGGCTCTCATGCGGCGCTTATGGCAGGTTCGCGGCCGCGCATCAAGCCTTTCGCCGGATCATGCGGCCGAACTTCTTGGCGCGGGGCATCCACCACAGGAACATGCCGCTGAGCGCAAAAACGATAAGCGCGATGCTGGTGATATCCATCAACAGCGTTCCGAACCGCGTGCCGAGCCAGCCGCGCGTGTGCAGCCAGCCGAATACGCTGTTCCAGTAGATTTTGGTGTCGAGCAGGGTTCCGTCGGGTGCAAAAGTCTGCCGCCGGAAGTTTGTCTTGAGAAAATAATGCCCCGTCGGTTTGCTGACGATGATCTGCCCCGTGGGTTTCGTTACAATAATGGCCGGGCGGTCGTGGTAGGTTTTTTCCTCGATCGTGCTGACCAGTTCGTCGGTCCAGTTTTGCGACGCCAGTTTCAGCGCCTGCGTCACCGTGCCTTCCTTCGGATCCGGCCATTCATCGAATTGCGATTCATCATAGGGGGCGGATTCGATAATCGAAAGAACCGCCTGTTTGTGGTTCAGGTAAAACCCGGTGAAACCGGCAATAAGCACCCAGGGCATCACAATGATACCGAGCCAGCTGTGCAGGGTCCGAAGATATTTAAGTATGATTGCGCGCGTTGCCGGTTTCATTTGTCTCTCGTTTTTCTGGGGGAATCATCTGCGATACACGGGATATAATACGGGGCGTCGATTAGCAGAAAAAACCTGACAAACTGCTGACAAAATCTGCGTTGCTCCCCCTTGACCTCCGAAGGTCGGGCGCGTAAATGACAGGCTCTACTGGGGAATAGGTTAACGGTAGACCCGCAGACTCTGACTCTGTTAGTCCAGGTTCGAATCCTGGTTCCCCAGCCAGATTTTCCACGTCACCGACAGCATTATCCGGTTTGCTCTCCGGCGTCTGTTTCCGTCACAAGAGCCGGTCGGCCCGGTTCGGGTGCCGCAAGCTGTTCGATCCTGAAAGCCTTGAAGTTTTTCAGACTGCCCAACCGCCCCCGTGAAAGCAGATATTTTTTAGTTCCCACGGGAATTTCCAGCGCGATCCGGTCAAGTGTGGCGCCAGGCAAGGCCAGCGTTTTTCCCTTGCCGAACGACAGAATTTCGGCAATCGGCAGGGAAAGCCGGTCCAGCACCACCTCCGGCCGAAGTGTCGTCGTCTCCACAATCATCCGCCAGGCATTTTCCCAGTGCTCGGTCGCGGTTTCCCCCTCGGTGGCCGGATCGCTGGCCGAGGCGATGCACCCCCGCGGCAGGGCCAGTTCGAGCCTGCCAAGCTTGCCCTTGGTGGCAGAGGACACCTTGAGCACGACAAATACATATTCCCGTTCTGGCAACACATAGGCCAGCGGGGCCTTCTCGCAGCCGAATCCGGTCATTTTCCGTCGCTGGCCGGTCGGTGGTTCTCCGTGATTGAATGTGAAGGATTCCGCAAGAAACGTTTCGATAAACCGCCCCGCCAGCGCCGCGTCGGTGCGGGTCGGTGCGCGGCCTGTTGGCGGATCGGCAACAAGCGCAGCCGCGGTAAAGGCCGTTGCCAGCGTATCGATCAGACGCTCCGAATATCCCGCCAGCGCCCGCCCTTCCGGCAATTCAAGATAGCCGAACAGGGCGCCTTCCATGCGTTTGATTGCGGTGCCGGTCCTGAGAACAAGGCTTTGGCAGACCGTGACGCCCACCTCGAGGCGAAGCTGTTCCAGAAAGGTTTTTTTCAACGCCTCGCGCATGCACTCCAGCACGGATACATCGAGCGAGGCCTGCGCCGAACGCAGGGCCGAATGTTCTATTTTCTTTCCGAGCAGGGCAACATGCGCCGACATCGCCAAATCCTTCCGCGAGTGTTCGCGGAAAGATATGTCAGGACCGGGTTAGCGAAAGATTAACGCTACAGCGGTTTTACAATCGCGCCGCCGCCCTCGAGCTGGAAGAAATAGGTGACCTGCTCGCCACTGCCATCCGCTGCCAGCGCGCAGGTGACGTTGAAGGCGTTCGGCTCCTCGCGCTGCTCGACGGTCAGCACGCTGCCGCAGGGGTAGCCCTGCAGCGTGATGAACAGGCTGA
>JALSHL010000023.1 GCA_026982255.1 Paracoccaceae bacterium
CGACAAAACCACCGTAGTGTCAATCACCACCGAGCCGAGCGACACATTCGCCCCCGAACCGGCCCCCGTGGCCCGCGTGCAATCCACCACCTGCCCCGCCGAGGCCGAGCAATCCCAGCCCGGCGCGGTGATGCTGTTGATGCTGTAATTCGCCGGAATGGTATCCAGAATCTGCAGCCCCGTCGGATTGTCGCCGGTTGACTGCGCCGTCAGCGTGAAGCTCACCGCATCCCCCACCAACAGGCCGCCCGAAGGGCTGCGGCTCTTGGTGATAGACACATCCGACCCCGCAGTTATGGTGATATTGGCCAGATCGGTATTGTTGGTGCTGATCGGGTCACCCGGATCGGAATTCTGCACCGAGCCGGTCGGAGTCACGGTAGAAGACGCTGCCGCCGAGATTTGCCCCGTAAAGGTGCGGGTTACAGTCGCCCCGACAGCCAGAGGCCCCGCCACGGTGCAGGTATAACTGCCCCCCGAGAGCACACAGCCCGCAGGCGGGGTTATATTGGTCAGGCCCGTGGGGATCGGGAACACAAGATCAAAATTATTGTTGATATCCGGCCCGTTATTGATGGCGGTAAAATCCAGCGATACAATGCTGCCCGAAGCCGCCGTGGCCGGCGCGGTCAGCGTCAGCCCCAGATCGGTGCCTTTATTGATGGTGGTGGTGATCGGCTCCACATTGTTGCCGTTATTGATATCGTTCACCCCGCCCGAAGACAGCGGCACCGAAGATGTAACCGTAATCACCCCTTCAACAGAGGAACGCACGGTCATCACCATGCTTTCCACACCAAGCCCAGCCAGAGGCGGCACATTACAGGTAACCGTCGCCGGTCCCACACCCGAAGCGGGCACCGGAACACAACCGTTGATTGCCCCCGTGGCGCTGATATATTGCGCGTTCACCGGAATATCTACAGAAACGGTGGTGGCAGGTGCCGCATCAAACCCGTTATTGGTGACAGAGATCGTATAATCGATATCCGCACCCGCAGGCACAGGGTCCGGCCCGAAATTATTGATGTTAACCAGCCAGTCGACACTTTGCGCCTGAGCGGCAGACGTCGTGCCAAGCGAAATAAATAAAACCGCGACCAAAGAAGCGAATAGTTTATTCGTGCCACAAAAAAGCCGGTGTAAAAAAATTCTCATCATAAACCCTGTAACTACCCAATTATGTCAGGCCCAGGCGGACAAAAAGGACCCTTCGGCACCCGGATGTCGTCTGATCGGCGCTCCCCATATAGTAAAGGAATTATTAATTCTACGGGAAATAATGGCGATAGCGTGGCAATTATGTGTTTTTTCCGGTCAACAAACGTGGTCCGGTTGCCCGGGCTGGCTCGCGACCGGTTTGAATTCAGGACCTGTTAATCCGAACCGCCTCGGCTCGGTGTAGCGCCACCCGCTCCCGCACCACACCGGCCAACACCTCCAACACCTGCCCGCGCGGAAACCCCGCGCGCGATACCAACACCACATCGCGTCCGGCCACCCCGTCGGCCACGGGCAGAAAAACCACACCCTCGCGCGCCCGCTGCGCCACCAGTTCCGGCACCAGCGTCACACCGTCCCCCGCCGCGACCAGCGCCAGCAGGGTTTCCAGACTGGTCTCGCGCGTGTTCGCCCCGCCGCCCGAACGGTGACACGCCCCCAGAACCTGATCGCGCAAACAATGCCCGTCCGCCAGCAACAGCAGCTCCGCCTCGGGGATCGACGCCAGATCGACACTCCCGCCCACCGCCAGCGGATGCTCCGCCGCCAGCGCCACCAGAAACGGCTCGTCATACAGCGCCACGGCCCGCAGCCCCGTATCCACCGGCAAGGTCGCCTGTATCACCGCATCCAGTTCCCCGCGCGCCAGATCCGCCTCCAGATCCCGCGTCATGCCCTCGACCAGCGTCAGCTCCAGCTCCGGCATCGCCGCGTGCAGGGCCGACAGCACCAGCGGCGCCAGATACGGCCCGACCGTGGCAATCATGCCCAGCCGGAACGGCCCCGCCAGCGGATCACGCGCCGCCCGCGCCAGTTCGGTGATTTCATCGGACAAGGCCAGCAAAACCCGCGCCCGCCCGACAATCCGCGCCCCCACCGGCGTAATCCGCACCGACCGGTTGCCCCGCTCGAACAGGGCCACACCCAACCGCGCCTCCAGCTTCTTTATCTGCCCCGACAGCGCCGGCTGGCTGACATGGCACGCCAGCGCCGCACGCCCGAAATGCCCCGCATCGGCCACCGCCACCACATATTGCAAATCCCGTATATTCATAAGCAATTCCTATCGTAACCATAATATCAATATATTTTACCAATTATCAGTCAAGCCCTACCTTCGGGACATCAACTTCCAAAGGAGGAATCGAAATGTCGAAATGTCCCGTCATGACCACCAACAACGGCGCGCCCGTTGCCGACAACCAGAACAGCCTGACCGCCGGCCCGCGCGGCCCGCTGCTGGCACAGGACTGGCAGCTGTTCGAAAAACACGCCAGCTTCAACCGCGAACGCATCCCCGAGCGCGTCGTCCACGCCAAGGGCTCCGGTGCCTACGGCAAGCTGACCGTGACCGGCGACATCACGAAATACACCAAAGCGGCCGTGTTCCAACCGGGCACGGAAACCGACCTGTTCCTGCGTTTCTCGACCGTTGCCGGTGAAAAAGGCGCGGCAGATGCCGAACGCGACGTGCGCGGCTTTGCCGTCAAGTTCTACACCTCCGAAGGCAACTGGGATCTGGTCGGCAACAACACTCCGGTGTTTTTCGTCCGCGACCCGTATAAATTCATGGACTTCATCCACAGCCAGAAACGCGACCCGCGCTCCAACCTGCGCTCGTCGACCATGCAGTGGGATTTCTGGTCGCACTCGCCCGAGAGCCTGCACCAGGTCACCATCCTGATGTCCGACCGCGGCCAGCCGGCCAGCTATCGCCACATGAACGGTTACGGCTCGCACACCTACAGCCTGATCAACGCCGAGGGCGAACGCTTCTGGGTCAAGTTCCACTTCAAAACGGAGCAGGGCATCAAGAACAACGCCGACACCGCCGAAATCATCGGCGTTGACCGCGAAAGCCACCAGCGCGACCTGTTCAACGCGATCGAGGAGGGCGACTTCCCCCGCTGGAAGCTCAAGATCCAGATCATGACCGAGGCACAGGCCAACGAGACGGATTTCAACCCGTTCGACCTGACCAAAGTCTGGCCCCACGCCGATTTCCCGCTGATCGAGGTCGGCACGCTGGAACTGAACCGCAACCCGGACAACTATTTCGCCGAGGTGGAGCAAGCCTCCTTCACCCCCGCCAATATCGTTCCGGGCATCGGCCACAGCCCCGACAAGATGCTGCAAATGCGCATCCTGTCCTACGGCGACGCCCAGCGCTACCGCGTCGGCGCCAACCACCAGCACCTGCCGGTGAACGCCGCCCGCTGCCCCGTGCATACCTACCAGCGTGACGGTGCCATGCGGTTCGACGCCAACGGCGGCGGCTCGGTGAACTACGAACCGAACAGCTTCGGCGGACCGGTCGAAAATCCGGCTGTCAAGGAGCCGCCGCTGCCGCTCGACGGCGCTGCCGACCGCTACGACCACCGCGAAGGCAACGACGACTACACGCAGGCCGGCAACCTGTTCCGCCTGATGTCCGAGGCCGAACAGAACCGCCTGATGGACACCATCGCCGCCGAAATGGCCGGCGTGCCCGATGA
This sequence comes from Paracoccaceae bacterium, assembly GCA_026982255.1. Classification (GTDB taxonomy): domain Bacteria; phylum Pseudomonadota; class Alphaproteobacteria; order Rhodobacterales; family Rhodobacteraceae; genus NORP23. The sequence continues at coordinate 3,717 of JALSHL010000023.1, forward strand.
AATCGTCGATCGCCAGATCGCCCATTTCCGGCAGGCCGATCCGGCCTATGGCGAGGGCGTCGCCCAACGTCTGGGCCGCTGATACCGCAGGGGGGCGGGGCCTTACGCCGCGTCCCCCCGTGACTTTCCCCCCGTCCTCCGGCATCCTGCCGCAAACGGACGGAGGACCCAGATGACCAACTACCCGCACATGCTCGCCCCGCTCGACCTCGGTTTCACCACGCTGAAAAACCGTGTGCTGATGGGGTCCATGCACACCAATCTGGAGGAACAGGGCGACTGGAACCGCATCGCCACCTATTTCGGGATGCGCGCGGCGGGCGGCGCGGGGCTGATCGTCACCGGCGGCATGGCCCCGAACGCCGAGGGCGGCGTCATGCCGGGGGCCGCGGGCCTGTTCACCGATCAGGACATCGCCAACCACAAAACCGTCACCGACCGCGTCCACGCCGAAGGCGGCAAAATCGCCATGCAGATCCTGCACGCGGGCCGCTATGCCTACAATATCGACGCCGTCGCCCCCTCGCCGATCAAATCCCCGATCTCGCCCTTTCCGCCCAGGGAACTGGACGCCGAAGGCATCGAAAAACAGATCGCCGACTTCGCAACCGCCGCCACCCGCGCACAACAGGCCGGTTACGACGGGGTGGAGATCATGGGCTCCGAGGGCTATTTCCTCAACGAATTCCTCGTCACCCACACCAACAAACGCACCGACGAATGGGGCGGCCCGTTTGAAAACCGCATGCGCCTGCCGGTGGAGGTCGTCCGCCGTGTCCGCGCCGCCGTCGGCCCCGATTTCATCATCATCTACCGCATATCGCTGATCGACCTGATCCCGAACGGCCAGACATGGGCCGAGGTGGTGCAACTGGCACAGGCCATCGAATCCGCCGGCGCCACCATCCTCAACACCGGCATCGGCTGGCACGAGGCCCGCATCCCCACCATCGCCACATCGGTCCCGCGCGCCGCTTTCACATGGGTAACAAAAAAACTGATGGGGTCGGTCTCGATCCCCGTCATCACCTCCAACCGCATCAACACCCCCGAGGTCGCCGAATCCGTGCTGGCCGAAGGCTGCGCCGACATGGTGTCCATGGCCCGCCCCTTCCTCGCCGACCCGCATTTCGTGGTGAAGGCCGCCGAAGGCCGCGCCGACGAGATCGCCCCCTGCATCGCCTGCAACCAGGCCTGCCTCGACCATACGTTCTCGCTCAAAACCTCCACCTGTCTGGTCAACCCGCTGGCCTGCTACGAAACCGAACTGCTGCTGGAACCCGCCGCCACCCCGAAAACCGTCGCCATCGTCGGCGCCGGTCCCGCCGGCCTCTCCACCGCCATCGCTGCCGCACAGCGCGGCCACAAGGTCACGCTGTTCGATCAGGCAAACGAGGTCGGCGGGCAGCTCAACATGGCCAAACAGGTGCCGGGCAAAGAGGAATTCCACACCCTCACCGCCTATTACACCCGCATGGTGGAGGTCGCGAACATCGACCTGCGCCTCGGCCATCGTGTCACCGCCGACGACCTGACCGGCTTCGACGAAATCGTTATCGCCACCGGCGTCACCCCGCGCGATCCACAAATCAAGGGGCAGGACGGCCCGAACGTGCTAAGCTACATCGACGTGCTGCGCGACAAGGCCCCCGTCGGCAAACGTGTCGCCATCATCGGCGCGGGCGGCATCGGTTTCGACGTCGCCGAATTTCTGGTCACCGGAGACAGCCCGACGCTCGACCTCGAAGAATGGAAACAGGAATGGGGCGTCGGCGACCCTGCCGAAACCCCCGGCGGCCTCGCCCCCGAAGGCCCGCAACCGGAACCGCCGCTCCGCCATGTCACCCTGCTGCAACGCAAGGCGCAAAAGCTCGGCAAAGGCCTCGGCAAAACCACCGGCTGGATCCACCGCGCCGAACTGAAAATGAAACAGGTGGAGATGATCGGCGGCGTGAATTACGAGGAAATCACCCCCGAGGGCCTGATAATCTCCACCGGCGAGGCCCGCGAAAACCCGCGCCTTCTGGCGGTCGATACCATCGTTCTATGCGCCGGCCAGATCCCCGAACGCACGCTGGCCGACGCGCTGGAATCCGCCGGCCGCACCCCCCATATCATCGGCGGCGCCGACGTGGCCGCCGAACTCGACGCCAAACGCGCCATCAATCAGGGCGTAAGGCTGGCGGCAGAGTTGTAAGCCGGAATTCCGGTCACACGAGACGATCCATAATATCAACCAATTCCGCCGCTATCGCCGGTTCCGACATCGCGTGCCCGGCCTTCACCAGCCGCAGCTCCGATTCCGGCCACGCCTTGTGCAACGCATGCGCCGTATGCGGCGGGCAGATCATGTCGAACCGCCCCTGCACAATAAACCCCGGAATATGCGCGATCCTGCCCATGTCGTTCAGAATCTGCCCATCCTCGCGCAGGAAGCCGCCATTGCGGAAATAGTGGTTCTCGATCCGCGCAAAGGCCCGCGCGTAATAGGCCGGCGGGG
>JALSHL010000024.1 GCA_026982255.1 Paracoccaceae bacterium
ACCTGTTCTGGGTCGATGGTCCGGGCAAGGTCACCTGCTTCGATCCCGCCCGCGACTGGCCCGCCGGTCCGTTCCGCGCCACCTATCCCGTCGTTTGCCGTTGAAACTGTTTCACAAAACTTTCACTTGATCGTCCGGTCAAAACCGTGCCATTTTCGCCCATGACGATTTTGAAAACATGGGCCGAAACCGCCCCCCGCCTTATTGATGTTGCCTCCGCCCGCGCGCCTGCCGATATGGTTATCCGGCAGGGAAAATGGGTGAATGTCCATTCCCGCGAAGTCATCGAAAACACCGACATCGCCATTGCCGAAGGCCGCTTTGCCTATTGCGGTCCCGACGCCAGCGCCATGATCGGCCCCGATACAAAGGTGATCGAGGCCGAAGGCCGCTATATCCTGCCCGGTCTGTGCGACGCGCATATGCACATTGAAAGCGGCATGTTGACGGTCACGCAATTCGCCCGCGCGGTGATGCCCCACGGCACCACCTCCATGTTTGTCGACCCGCACGAGATCGCCAACGTCATGGGGCTGGAGGGCGTGCGCCTGATGCATGACGAGGCTCTGCAACAGCGCATTAACGTATTCGTGCAAATGCCGTCCTGCGCCCCCTCGGCGCCCGGTCTGGAAAACACCGGCCACGAGATCACCCCCGAGGATGTGGCCGAGGCCATGACATGGCCCAACATCATCGGTCTGGGCGAGATGATGAACTTCCCCGGTGTGATGCACAACGACCCGAAAATGCTGGCAATCATCGCGGCAACGCAGAACGCCGGCAAGACGGTCGGCGGCCATTACGCCAGCCCCGACCTGTCCGGCTTCCACGCCTATGCGGCGGGCGGTCCGGCCGACGATCACGAAGGCACTTGCGAGGCCGACGCCATCATGCGGGTGCGACAGGGCATGCGGTCGATGATGCGCCTCGGCTCCGCATGGTATGACGTGGAAACGCAGGTGACGGCGGTGACCGAAAAAGGGCTGGACCCGCGCAACTTTATCCTCTGCACCGACGATTCCCATTCCGGCACGCTGGTCAACGACGGCCACATGAACCGCGTGGTGCGCCATGCGATTGCCTGCGGCCTCGACCCGCTGGTCGCCATCCAGATGGCCACGATCAACACGGCGGCGCATTTCGGGCTTGAACGCGAGCTTGGCTCCATCACGCCCGGCCGGCGCGCCGATGTGATCCTGTCCGGCGACCTGACCACCCTGCCGATAGAAACCGTCATCGCCCGCGGGCAGGTGATTGCCGAAAACGGTGTGCTGCTGGGCGGGGACGCCGCGTTCGAATGGCCCGAACACGCCCGCAAATCGGTCAACATGGGCAAGACCCTGAGCGCCGCCGATTTCGACATCGCCGCGCCCGAAGGCGCCAACACCGTCACCGCCCGCGTCATCGGCGTGGTGGAAAACCAGGCCCCGACCAAGGCGCTGACCGCGACCCTGCCGGTGCGGAACGGCCTCGCCACGGGGGATGAAACGCAAGACGTCTGCCAGATCGCACTGGTGGAACGGCACCGCGCGACGGGCGGGGTGGTGAACGCCTTCGTCTCGGGGTTCGGCTACAAGGGCGATTGCGCCGTGGCCTCGACCGTGGCGCACGACAGCCACCACATGATCGTCGTCGGCACCTCGAAAACCGACATGGCGCTGGCCGCCAATCGCCTGCAAGAGGTCGGCGGCGGCGTCACCGTCTGGAAGGACGGGCGCGAGCTGGCACTGGTCGAACTGCCCATCGGCGGGTTGATGTCCGACGCCCCCGCCGCCGAGGTCGCCGCCAATGCCGACAAAATGGTGGCGGCCATGGCGGAATGCGGCTGCACCCTCAACAACGCCTATATGCAACATTCCCTGCTGGCGCTGGTGGTGATACCGGAACTACGCATCTCGGACGTCGGCCTGATCGACGTCACCCTGTTTGAAAAAACCGACCTGTTTACCGGAGACCCCGCATGAACGGCTTCCATGAAAAACTGCCGCTGATCTCGCCGCCAACGCCGGAGCCTTGCGATTTCACCGACGCGAAAGCCGCCGTCGAAATGGTGCAGGCGCTCTATGCGCAGGCCACCGGATTTCTGCGCGACAACTTCCTGCAGGTGATGGAAGGGGCGACCTACGCCGGCCACTACCGCGCCTACTACCCGCAAATCTCCATCGTCACCCGCAGCCATGCCAAGATCGACACCCGCCTGTCCTTCGGCCATGTGGCCGAGCCGGGCACCTATGCTACCACCCTGACCCGCCCCGACCTGTTCGAGGGCTACCTGACCCAGCAAATCGGCCTGCTGCTGGAAAACCACGGCGTGCCGGTGCGCGTTTCCGTCTCCGATACCCCGATCCCGCTGCACTTCGCCATGGGCGAGGGCGCGCGCGTCGAGGGCTCCATCGAGGACCGCCTGAACCGCCCCCTGCGCGATGTTTTCGACGTGCCGGATCTGGAAACCACCAACGATCTGATCGCCAACGGGACCAACCGTCCCGGACCGGACGGCACCCGCGCGCTGGCCCCGTTTACCGCACAGCGCATCGACTATTCGCTGGCGCGGCTGGCCCATTACACCGCCACCAGCCCCGAGCATTTCCAGAACCATGTGCTGTTTACCAACTACCAGTTCTACATGGACGAGTTTCTCGACTATGCCCGCGCGGCGATCCACGACCCCGCCTCCGGCTATACCGCGCTGGTCGAGGGCGGCAACGTCGTCACCACACCCGACGGCACCAGCGGCACCCCGCATGGCAAGCCGCCACAGATGCCGGCCTATCATCTGGTCGGACCGGAAAATTCCGGCATCACCATGATCAATATCGGCGTCGGCCCGTCCAACGCCAAAACCATCACCGACCATGTGGCGGTGCTGCGCCCGCATGCCTGGCTGATGCTCGGCCACTGCGCGGGGCTGCGCAATTCGCAGAACCTCGGGGATTACGTCCTCGCCCATGCCTATGTGCGCGAGGACCATGTGCTGGACGACGACCTGCCCGTCTGGGTGCCGGTCCCCGCACTGGCCGAGGTGCAGATCGCGCTGGAACAGGCGGTGGCCAGCGTCACCGGCTACAGCGGATATGAACTCAAAACCATCATGCGCACCGGCACTGTCGCCACCATCGACAACCGCAACTGGGAACTGCGCGACCAGTCCGGCCCGGTGCAGCGCCTGTCGCAATCCCGCGCCATCGCGCTGGATATGGAAAGCGCCACCATCGCCGCCAACGGCTTCCGTTTCCGCGTCCCCTACGGCACGCTTCTGTGCGTTTCCGACAAGCCGCTGCACGGCGAACTGAAACTGCCCGGCATGGCGACGGACTTCTACAACCGCCAGGTCAGCCAGCATTTGCTGATCGGTATCAGGGCGATGCAGTCGCTCAAGAATATGCCGCTGGAACGTCTGCACTCGCGTAAATTGCGCAGCTTCGACGAAACCGCGTTTTTGTAGGGAAAATGCCACAAACGGAGTAGCGAAAAGCAGCCAATTCCCGCAATTCCCTTACGAAACAGGCAAAATCGTAAATTCTTGCATTGAGTTTGCCCGCCAAAACCGATTAAGTCTCGTGCATGGGGGCCAATTGGGTTCGCAAAGAAAACAAACAATACAGGGATACTGATTTTATGACCCAGAAACCGATGACTAAAACTCAGCTCGTTGCAGCACTCGCCGAAGCTACCGGCATGGACAAGGCTTCGGCCAACACCTGCCTGCAGGCGCTGACCGATATTGTTACCCGTGAAGTCGCCAATGGCGGCGCAGTGACCCTTCCGGGTCTTGGCAAATTCGTCTGCCGTGACCGTCCGGCCCGCATGGTGCGCAACCCCGCCACCGGCGAGCAGATGCACAAGGAAGCCGACCGTGTGGCCAAGGTGACCATCGCCAAGGCCCTCAAAGACGCCGTAAACTCCTAGGTCGCGCGCACAAGTCTGGTATCGGGGGTCGCCATTCGGCGGCCCTTCTTTTTGGGAATACGCGCATGGACATCAAATCCCTGATCATGGGTCTGGCCTTTGTGCTGATGTGGAGCAGCGCCTTCACCTCCAGCTCCATCGCCGTGACCTATGCCTCGCCGTTGCTGATCCTGACGGTGCGGCTCCTGATCTCCGGTCTGCTGGCCATCGGCATCGCCCGCGCCATGGGGCAGAATGCGCGGCTGACCCGCAGGCAATGGTATGCGGTGATCCTGTTCGGTATCCTGCAAAACGGGGTTTACCTCGGCTCCACCTTCATTGCGCTGCAAACCATCGACGCGGGGCTGGGCGCGATCATCGCCAGCCTGCTGCCGCTCACCGTCGCCGCTGCAAGCTGGGTGATCTTTCGCGAAAAACTGCCGCCGCTGGGGATCGGAGGGCTGCTGCTCGGCACCGTCGGGATGCTGGTCATCATGACCGCGCGCCTGTCCGGCGGGGCGGATGTTTACGGCGTCGGGCTGATGTTCGTCGGCGTCACCGCCCTGACCGCCGCCACGCTGCTGGTGCGCGGTGCCTCCGGCTCCGGCAATGTGCTGATGATCGTCGGGCTGCAAATGCTGGTCGGCAGCGCGGTGCTGTTTCCCGCCTCGCTGCTGCTGGAAACATGGCGGGTCGATCCCACGTGGCAGCTGCTCGGGGCCTTCACCTATGCCACGCTGGTTCCGGGCCTTGCCGCCACGCTGATCTGGTTCCTGCTGGTCGGGCGCATCGGCGCCACCCGCGCTGCCAGCTTCCATTTCCTGAACCCGTTCCTCGGCGTTGCCATCGCCGCGCTGGTGCTGGGCGAGGCCCTGACCCTGCGCGACCTGATCGGCGTCGCCGTCATCATGGCCGGTATCGTCGCCGTGCAGGTCAGCCGACGGTAACATTCCCTGACGGAAATATCAGGTGACTGTGAACGGCTGCCTTCCTACAAAGGGGCATGGAATATCTACTCGCATACGGCGCCGGCCTGCTGACCCTGATCAATCCCTGCGTATTGCCGGTGATCCCGATCGTTCTTGCCTCGGCCCTGCAAAGCCAGAAACACGGCCCGCTTGCGCTGGCGGCGGGCATGTCGGTTACCTTCGTGATCCTCGGAGTCGGCGTTGCCACGCTCGGCTCCTCCATCGGGCTGGATGCGGATCGGGTGGCGCAAATCGGCGCATACCTGATGCTCGCTTTCGGCCTGATCCTACTGGTCCCCCGGCTCAACACCGGCTTTTCGCTCGCCACCGCCGGCATCGCCGCCGATGCGGATGCACGGGCCGGGCGCCTCGACCAGAGCAGCCTGCGCGGGCAATTCCTCGGCGGCGCCCTGCTCGGCGTGGTCTGGAGCCCCTGTGTCGGCCCGACCCTTGGCGGGGCCATAGCCCTCGCCTATCAGGGCGAGAGCCTGCTGCGCGCCACCGGCATCATGACCGGTTTTGCGCTCGGCATTTCCACCGTGATCGTGTTGCTCGGCTATGGTGCGGGCAACGCCATTCGCAAACGTCAGGCGCTGATGCGCAGGATTGCGGCAAAATCCAAACCCGTGATGGGTGCGGTTTTCGTTATCGTCGCCGTCCTGATCCTGACCCGAACCACCAACCGTATCGAGAGCTGGCTGCTGGATATCATGCCGGTCTGGCTGCAAGACCTCTCGGTCGCAATCTGAAGGAACCTGTTATGAACCGTCGCGATTTTCTGACCACGACCACTGCCCTTGCCCTCCTGCCCGTGGCCGGGTTTGCCCAGATGGCACCCGAAGGCTGGCTCGACTACGAACCCGGGCTGATCGAGCAACTGCTCGGCGAGGGCAAAACCGTATTCGTCGATTACGCCGCCAGCTGGTGTTCGACCTGCAAGGCACAGGAACGCGCCATCACCGCGATCCGTGCGGAAACCGACAAATACGAAAGCATGGTATTTGTGCGCGTGGACTGGGACGAATACAGCCGCCACAAGGTCACCACCAGCCGCAATATCCCCCGCCGCTCGACCCTGCTGGTTCTGCGCGGGGATCAGGAACTGGGGCGCATCATTGCAGGCACCCGCCAGTCGGACATTCAGGCGTTGATGGATCTGGGTGTTTAGAAATCCAGATTCTCCACGCTCAGGGCGTTTTCCTGAATGAACTCGCGCCGCGGTTCCACCACGTCGCCCATCAGTTTGGTGAAAATCTCGTCGGCCTCTGCGAACTGGTCGACCTTGACCTGCAACA
>JALSHL010000025.1 GCA_026982255.1 Paracoccaceae bacterium
CTGGAATCACTTGATCCTGAGGTGCCGAAACTGATCGCCTTCGAGTCGATTTATTCGATGGACGGCGATTTCGGCCCGATCGAGGAGGTTTGCGATCTGGCTGACGAGTTCAACGCCCTCACCTATATCGACGAGGTGCATGCGGTCGGCATGTATGGACCGCGCGGCGGCGGTGTTGCCGAACGCGACGGTCTGATGGACCGGATCGACATTATCAATGGCACGTTGGCCAAAGCCTATGGCGTCATGGGGGGATATATTGCAACAACGACAAAGATGGCCGACGCGGTGCGGTCCTACGCACCCGGGTTCATTTTCACGACGTCGCTGCCGCCCGCGATTGCTGCGGGTGCCGCGGCCTCGGTGCGCTATCTGAAAGAGCATCAGGAACTACGCGATCAGCAACAGGAAGCCGCCAGAGTATTGAAAATGCGCCTGAAATCGCTAGGGCTGCCGGTGATGGAGAGCGACAGCCACATCGTGCCCGTGTTGGTTGGCGATCCGGTAAAATGCAAGCGGCTGTCGGACCGGTTGCTGGAAGAATCGGGAATTTACGTCCAGCCCATCAACTATCCGACTGTGCCGCGCGGGACGGAACGGCTGCGGTTTACGCCCTCGCCGGTGCATGATGCGGAGACGATGGACCATCTGGTGAAATCGATGGATTCCCTCTGGCAGCATTGTGAACTGGCGCGGTTGCCGATGACCGGCTAGCCAGCCGGTGGCGGTAATTTGCCAGCCTGTAAACGGCGGGCAAGTTTTTATGCACAAATCGTTAAAAAGATGTTACAAATCCGCGTGGGGGCAGGGACTACCGCTTGTAGTTTTATGCCGATGGCGTAAAAGAAAACAAAACGCAGGATAAAAAGCGGATAAATGGGCAGTTCTTCGGACAATATTTCGCTGGGCGGTTTCGACTCTTTCGAGCAGAAACTCGGAGACGAGTTGCGCGGTGAGCGCGCGACCCTCGGGAAGTCGCTTCTGGATGTGCAGCGCGATTTGCGAATCAAGGCCGCGTATATCTCGGCCATTGAGAACTGCGATGTCTCCGTTTTCCCGAATTCCAGCTTTGTGGCCGGCTATGTGCGTTCCTATGCCCGATACCTCGGGCTGGATCCTGAAGAGACATTTGCCCGCTTTTGCGACGAGGCGCGCTTCCAGAGCGCGGGTGCCGAACTGGGGGTTGCTGCCCGCAAGGCCCGTGGCGAGAATGATCGCGTGGCGGTCCAGTCGAATCCACAAGCCTGGGTGCCGTCCATGCCGGGCTTCGGCACTGCAGGCAATGGAGCTTCCGGTGTCGGTGTGGCCCTGAGTGCTGCCGGACCTTTGCTGGCATTGATGCTGGTTGTCGGCGGAATCGGTTATGGTGCCTGGGTATTGATACAGGATATCCAGCGGGTGGATTTTGCCCCCATCGAGGATACCCCGATGGTCGCCTTCGAGCCGTCAGGTCTGGGCGCGGAGACTCCGGGTGGAGACGGGCCTCTTGCCGCGTCCAGCGTTGATCTGGCCGCAGACCCGTCGTTGCTCTACAACCGGCGTGAACTGGACATCCCCGTAGTGCAGCCCCGTGACGGACCGATATTTTCCATCGATCCCGATACCGACACGGCGGAGACGGTTATCGCCAGCGCGGAACCCGTTCCCGAGGTGGTGAGCGAAGGAGAGCCGAAAGTCAGCGAGACAATCCGGCCGCCCAGTATCAGTATCGTCGCCCAGAAAGAGGCGTGGGTGCGGGTCTACGAGGAAAACGGCACGATTATTTTCGAGAAGATCCTTGCGGCCGGCGAACAATACCGGCTGCCGGAAGATGCGCCCGCGGCTTATTTGCGGGCCGGCAATGCTACAGCCGTCTATGTGATGGTGGATGATGCGGCCTATGGTCCGGTTAGCACGACGCAGGCCGTGGTGCGGGATATTCCGCTGGCAGCGACCGATATTGCCGAGAAGATGGCTGCTGTCGACAATCCGTCGGTTGCCCTGCAGGTGGCAGCCGAAGCATGGCGCGAGATGAACACGGCGCGGAATACCGAATAGTGTCGCGCACGGCGTGACAATCGGACCGCCGCGCAGTATCACTTTTTCCTGACCTTATTAACGCGGGATACCCTATGTCGCATAATCCAATCCGTCCGTGGCGGGATATCGAACGCCGCAAGAGCCGTGTGATCCATGTGGGCGATGTGCCGGTGGGGGGCGACAACCCGATCACCGTGCAGACGATGACCAACACGCTGACCTCGGATGCCGGGGCCACGATCAGGCAGGTGCTGGCCTGTGCCGAGGCGGGGGCCGACATCGTGCGGGTTTCCTGTCCGGATGTCGATTCAACAAAAGCCCTGAAAGAGATCGTGCGCGAAAGTCCCGTGCCGATCGTCGCCGACATCCATTTCCACTACAAACGCGGGATCGAGGCGGCCGAAGCCGGTGCCGCCTGTCTGCGCATCAACCCCGGCAACATCGGTTCTCCGGAGCGGGTGCGCGAGGTGGTGCAGGCCGCCAAGGACAACGGCTGTTCCATTCGCATCGGTGTCAACGCCGGTTCGCTGGAGAAACATCTGCTGGACAAATATGGAGAGCCGTGCCCCGAGGCGATGATCGAGAGTGGGCTGGAGCATATCCGTATTCTGGAGGACAATGATTTTCAGGAATACAAGATTTCGGTGAAAGCATCGGATGTATTCATGTCGGCTGCGGCCTATCAGGGGCTGGCCGAGGCGACCGACGCGCCGATCCATCTGGGTATTACCGAGGCGGGAGGGCTGACCTCCGGCACCGTGAAATCCGCGATCGGGCTGGGGAACCTGTTGTGGATGGGCATTGGCGATACCTTGCGGGTCTCGTTGTCGGCCGATCCGGTCGAGGAAGTGAAAGCGGGGTTCGAAATCCTCAAGGCACTGGGGTTGCGCCATCGCGGAGTGAATATCATTTCCTGCCCCTCCTGTGCGCGGCAGGGGTTCGACGTAATCAAGGTGGTGTCGGAGCTGGAAAACCGTCTGGCCCACATCCACACACCGATCAGCCTGTCGATTATAGGTTGTGTGGTGAACGGTCCCGGAGAGGCGCTGATGACCGACGTCGGATTTACCGGTGGCGGTGCGGGCTCGGGTATGGTCTACTTGGCTGGAAAACAGGATCACAAACTGGACAATGACGATATGATTAACCATATTGTCGAAATGGTCGAGAGCCGCGCGCGGGATCTGGAAGAACAATAGGGAACTGCACGAGCAGCAGGCGGGTATTCATGGGCCGAATGGCAATTTTTCTGATATTTCTGACCCTTGCGGGTGTCGGTGCCGGTTTTTATTACGTCAGCACGGTGGAAAGCGACCCGGCCGAATGGCATGTGGATCCGTTGACGGCCCCCACGCCGGTCAAACCGCATAGTTTCCGCATGGCGCCGCCGGGGCTGACCGACGAGGTCGTGGACATGCCCTCGCCGGTCTACGGGGCCAATCCGACACTGATGGCCAAGGCTTTTGACGATTTCGTGCTGGCCCAGAACAAGACCAAGCGTATTGCTGGCTCTCCCGAAGAGGGTTGGATGACTTATGTGCAACGTTCGCCGCGCTGGAATTTTCCGGACTATATTTCGGTAAAATTCATCGATCTGAACGGCGGCAGGTCCACGATTGCGGTGTTTTCGCGCTCGCGTTTCGGTTATAGCGATATGGGTGTGAACGAGGAACGTGTGAAAACCTGGGTGAAAACCCTGCAGTCCTTCGAAGAATAGCCGCGCTTTACCAATAGATCGTGAATCATGATTGCACCTGACAAACTGGAACAAATCCGCCAACGCTTCGCCTTTATCGAGGCAAAACTATCCGGCGGCGCCGATGCGGGCGAACTGGCCTCGCTCGGGCGTGAATATGCGGAGTTGAAGCCTGTGGTCGAGCAGATCGACGCCTATCAGGACTACCTTGCGACGATCGAGGAGGCCGAGGCGATGCTCGACGATCCCGAGATGCGCGATCTGGCCGAGGAAGAACTGAAAGAGGTGCGGGCCAGACTGCCGGAGGCCGAACGTGCGATCACGCTGGCCTTGCTGCCCAAGGACGAGGCCGACCACAAGCCGGCAATCATCGAGATACGCGCGGGAACCGGCGGCGACGAGGCGGCATTGTTTGCCGGCGATCTGTTGCGGATGTATCAGCGGTTTGCCGAGAACCGCGGCTGGAAATTCGAAATCGTCGAAGAATCGCAAAGCGCGGTTGGCGGTTACAAGGAAGTCGTCGCCAATGTGAAAGGCGACGGGGTATTCGCTGTTCTGAAATACGAATCCGGCGTGCATCGGGTGCAGCGTGTGCCAACCACCGAGTCCGGCGGACGTATCCATACCTCTGCCGCGACTGTGGCGGTTCTGCCGGAAGCCGAGGATGTGGACATCGACATTCCGGCAAGCGACATCCGTATCGATACCATGCGGGCCTCGGGCGCGGGCGGGCAGCATGTGAACACCACCGACTCGGCTGTGCGCATCACCCATTTGCCGACGGGGATCGTAGTGACATCGTCGGAGAAGTCGCAGCATACCAACCGCGCCAAGGCGATGCAGGTATTGCGCACGCGGCTTTATGATCTGAAGCGGCAGGAACTCGACGACGCGCGTGATGCGACCCGCAAGGGGCAGGTCGGCTCGGGAGACCGCTCGGAACGCATACGCACCTATAATTTCCCGCAGGGACGGGTGACAGACCACCGGATCAACCTGACGCTCTATAAGCTCGATCAGGTGATGCAGGGGGATCTGGACGAGTTTATCGAGGCATTGACCGCGGCCGATCAGGCCGAAAAACTGGCGGAGCTGGACCCATGAGTGTAACCGTTCGCGAGGCGCTGGCCACCGGCGCGATGTGGCTGAAGGATGCCGGAGTCGAGGGTGCGGAAAAGGACGTGCGCATCCTTCTGGCTAGTGCAATGGGGGTGGAGCCGTCCGAATTGTTGCTGAAGGACGATGAAGATGTTCACCCCGAACAGTTCCGCACCTACGACGGCTTTCTGGCCGCGCGCGAAAAATTCCAGCCGGTCAGCCAGATCATCGGCGGGCGCGAATTCTGGGGGCGCTGGTTCAAGGTCACGCGCGATGTGCTGGACCCGCGACCCGATACCGAGAGCCTGATCGAGAAGGCACTGGAGGGCGGCGCGCGGCAACGGGTGCTGGATATGGGCACCGGATCGGGCATACTGGCCGTAACGCTGGCGGCGGAGTGGCCGGAAGCACGGGTGATCGCCACCGATATCAGCACACCGGCATTGGAGATCGCGGCGGAAAACGCGCTGGAACACGGGGTGGCGGAGCGCATCCAGTTCGCCGAATCCGACTGGTTCGAACAGGTGGGCGGAACCTTCGACCTGATCGTTTGTAACCCGCCCTATATCTCGCTTGAGGAAATGGGGAGCCTGTCGCCGGATGTGCGCAACTGGGAGCCGTTTCTGGCGCTGACCCCCGGCGGTGACGGGCTGGAAGCCTATCGTATTATTGCAGCGGGGCTGGAAAACTATCTGGACGAGGGCGGGCTGGCCTTGTTCGAAATCGGCCACCGGCAGGGCGAAGCGGTTTCGGAAATCTTCCGTGCGGCGGGTTTCGGTGCAGTAACGGTTTCTAAAGATTTGAGCGGTCATGATAGAATCGTTGCGGTTGCGCGCGAATAGGTGCGATTTTCGTCCGGAATGCCGTAATAGTTGACAGTTTTCGCTTGTTATTACCGGAGATCACCGTATAAAATGCCCCATCGCCAGAGATTGAACCATGATGGCTCTCTCGTTGGATGGCGATAAGGTTGACCGGAAACCGGAATTACCCAACAAGGACTGTCGCGCCAGAGTTGCGCATCCTATTTGCCCCTTAAACAAGAAGATCGAGAGTATGAGATCCTCCAATAAATCACGTTCGAGAAACAAGAATAACAACCGGCGCAATTCCGGCGGCGGCAATGTCGTCAACCGTGTGTTCGACAGCGCCGGTCCCGAGGGGCGCGTGCGTGGCACGCCGCAACAGATTATCGAGAAATACCGCGCGCTGGCCCATGACGCCCTGTTGGCCGACGATCG
>JALSHL010000026.1 GCA_026982255.1 Paracoccaceae bacterium
CGGTGTGAAGCTGGGTTTCATGTCCTTCTTTACCAAGGCCTGTGTCCATGCGCTGAAGGAAGTGCCCGAAGTGAACGCCGAAATTGACGGCACGGATGTTGTCTACAAAAACTTCGTCCACATGGGGGTTGCGGTCGGCACGCCGACGGGGCTGGTCGTGCCGGTGGTGCGTGACGCCGACAATATGTCCTTTGCCGACATCGAGAAATCCATCGCCGATCTGGGTGCCCGCGCCCGCGATGGCAAGCTGTCGATGGCCGAAATGCAGGGTGGCACGTTTACCATTTCCAACGGCGGTGTTTACGGCTCGCTGATGTCCTCGCCGATCCTGAACCCGCCGCAGTCCGGAATCCTCGGCCTGCATAAAATCCAGGAACGTCCGGTGGTTGTCGGTGGCGAAATCGTTATCCGTCCGATGATGTATCTGGCCCTGTCCTACGACCACCGCGTGGTGGACGGCAAAGGGGCGGTTACCTTCCTCGTGCGGGTCAAGGAGGCCATCGAGGATCCGCGCCGTCTGTTGATGGATCTGTAAACGCCAAACACGGGATTGTGCATTTTACGCACGCAAATTTCAGGCGAATATCGCCCAAAGGAGACACCCATGTCCAACTACGATGTCATCATTATCGGCGGCGGTCCCGGCGGCTATGTCGGGGCCATCCGTTGTGCGCAGCTCGGCCTCAAAACCGCTGTTGTCGAGGGGCGCGGCGCGCTGGGCGGCACCTGCCTGAATGTTGGCTGCATACCGTCGAAGGCGCTGCTGCACGCCTCGGAAGCCTATCACGAGGCGACGACCAATTTCACCAAAATGGGCCTGATGGGCAAAAGCCCCTCGGTCGATCTGCCGACCATGATGGACTACAAGCAGTCGGTCATCGACGGAAACGTGCAGGGTATCGATTTCCTGTTCAAGAAAAACAAGATCGACTACATTCAGGGCTGGGGCAAGATCACCGGCAAGGGAGAAGTCACCGTCGGTGACGAGGTGCATACGGCGAAGAATATCGTCATCGCCACCGGTTCCGAGCCGTCCTCGATCCCGAATGTGGACATTGACGAGAAACTCGTGGTTTCCTCCACCGGCGCGCTGGCGCTGAAGAAGGTGCCGAAGAAAATGGTCGTGATCGGGGCGGGCGTGATCGGCCTCGAAATGGGGTCGGTCTATTCGCGTCTCGGTTCCGAGGTGACGGTTGTCGAATTCCTCGACCATATCACCCCGGGGATGGATGGCGAGATCAGCAAGGTTCTGGCGCGCAGCCTGAAAAAACAGGGCATCAAGTTCGTTCTGGGTGCTGCCGTGCAGAAGGTCGAAACCACCAAAACCAAGGCGAAAGTTACCTACAAGCTGCGCAAGAACGATACCGAGGCAACCATCGACGCCGATATTGTTCTGGTCGCAACGGGCCGCAAACCCTACACTGGGGGCCTCGGGCTGGAGGCGTTGGGCGTCGAGATGACCGACCGCGGGCAGGTGAAAACCGACAACCACTGGCGCACCAATATCGAGGGTATCTATGCCATTGGCGATGTGATCACCGGCCCGATGCTGGCGCACAAGGCCGAGGAAGAAGGCATCGCCGTGGCCGAGAGCCTCGCGGGGCAGGCGGGGCATGTGAATTATGACATTATCCCCAGCGTGATCTATACGACGCCCGAGGTCGCCTCTGTCGGCAAGACCGAGGAGCAGTTGAAAGAGGAGGGCCGCGCCTACAAGGTCGGCAAGTTCAGCTTCATGGGCAACGGCCGTGCCAAGGCGAATTTCGCCACCGATGGTTTTGTGAAAATCCTCGCGGATGCGACAACCGACCGTGTTCTCGGTGCCCATCTGATGGGGCCGGTCGCCGGGGAGCTGATCCACGAAATCTGCGTTGCGATGGAATTCGGCGCCTCGGCCGAGGATATCGCCCGCACCTGCCACGCCCACCCGACATTCTCGGAGGCTGTGCGCGAGGCTGCGCTCGCCTGTGGCGATGGAGCGATCCACGCATAGAAAAAGGGCGGCCTTGCTGGCCGCCCGGTTTCCTACCCCTTCATGTCTTCCCAGAAGTTTTTCACACGGCTGAAAAAGTCGTGCGAGGCGGGGTTGTTTTCGCTGCTCAGATCCTCGAATTCGCGCAGCAGCTCCTTTTGCTTCGATGTCAGGTTCACCGGCGTTTCCACAGCCAGTTCGATATACAGATCACCGGCACCGCCACCGCGCAGCGACGGCATCCCCTTGCCGCGTAAACGCAATTGTTTGCCTGATTGGACGCCGGCCGGAACCTTGACGCGCGAGCGCCCGCCGTCCAGCGTCGGTGCTTCCAGCTCGCCCCCCAGCGCGGCGGTGGTCATGGAAACGGGGATGCGGCAGAACAGGTTCTGGTTTTCGCGTTCGAAAATCGCGTGCCGTTCCACCTCGATGAAAATATACAGATCCCCCGGAGGGCCGCCACGCAGTCCGGCCTCGCCCTCTCCGGCCAGCCGGATGCGGGTGCCGGTTTCGACGCCGGCAGGAATGTTGACGCTGAGCGCACGTTCCTTTTCCACCCGACCGACACCGTTACAGACGGTGCAGGGGTTCTTGATGATCTGGCCACGCCCCTGACAGGTCGGGCAGCTACGCTCGACGGTAAAGAAGCCCTGCTGCGCACGGACCTTGCCCATGCCCGAACAGGTCGGACAGGTCGTCGGCTCGGCCCCGCCCTCGGCGCCGGTTCCGCTGCAGGATTCGCAACTGACCGAGCCGGGAACCGTGATGTTGGCCTGTTTGCCGGTATAGGCCTCTTCCAGCGTGACACGCAGATTGTAGCGCAGGTCGGAACCACGGGTGGCCCGCTGCCCACGACGCTGCCCGCCACCGGCGAAACCGCCGAACAAATCCTCGAACACATCGGAAAACGCGCTGGCGAAATCGCCCTGCCCGCGAAAGCCGCCATTGCCTGCGCTGGCTCCTGTGCCCCCCTCGAAGGCTGCATGGCCGAAACGGTCATAGGCCGCCTTCTTTTCGGGATCCTTGAGGATGTCGTAGGCTTCGTTAACCTCTTTGAACTGCTCTTCGGCGTTCGGGTTGTCCTGGTTCTGGTCCGGATGAAGCTCCTTGACCTTCATGCGATAGGCTTTTTTCAGCTCCACCACTGTCGCGGTTCTGCTGACCCCGAGCACTTCGTAATAATCACGTTTTGCCATTCGGGATTTCCCCTCCTGCATACAAAATGGCCCGCCCGGTAAGGGGCGGGCCAGATTTGGTGTTTGTTAACCCTAGGCTTTGTCGCCTTTGTCGAGGTCCTCGAAATCGGCGTCGACAACATCTTCGTCGTCATCGCTTTCACTCGCGGGGGCTTCGCCGGATTCGGCAGCGGCCTCTTCCTGCTCGGCTTTATAGATCGCCTCGCCCAGCTTCATCGAAGCCTCGGTCAGGTCCTGGATGCGGGTCTTGATCGCTTCGGCGTCGTCACCTTCCAGAGCTTCCTTGAGGTTTTTCATCGACATTTCGATAACCTCGACCGTGGTCGGATCAACCTTGTCGCTGTGTTCCTCAAGCGATTTTTCGGTGGCGTGGACCAGGGCCTCGCCGCTGTTTTTCGCTTCGACAAGCTCTTTCTTGGCTTTGTCGGCTTCGGCGTTTTCCTCGGCCTCCCTGACCATTGCCTCGATATCTTCCTCGGACAGACCGCCCGAAGCCTGAATGGTGATTTTCTGCTCTTTGCCGGTGCCTTTATCCTTGGCCGACACAGAAACGATACCGTTGGCGTCGATGTCGAAGGTTACCTCGATCTGCGGCACGCCGCGCGGTGCGGGCGGGATTTGTTCGAGGTTGAACTGGCCGAGCATCTTGTTGTCAGCCGCCATCTCGCGTTCACCCTGGAAAACCCGGATAGTCACCGCGTTCTGGTTGTCCTCGGCGGTCGAGAACACCTGCGATTTCTTGGTCGGGATCGTGGTGTTGCGGTCGATCAGGCGGGTGAATACGCCACCCAGCGTTT
Source organism: Paracoccaceae bacterium (assembly GCA_026982255.1). Taxonomy (GTDB): domain Bacteria; phylum Pseudomonadota; class Alphaproteobacteria; order Rhodobacterales; family Rhodobacteraceae; genus NORP23. Next base: position 3,966 of record JALSHL010000026.1, read on the forward strand.
CGATACCCAGTGACAGCGGAGTCACGTCGAGCAGCACAACATCCTTGACGTCACCCTGCAGAATACCGGCCTGAATGGCGGCACCCATGGCAACGACCTCGTCCGGGTTAACCCCTTTGTGCGGTTCCTTGCCGAAGAACTTGGTGACTTCCTCGATCACTTTGGGCATACGGGTCATACCGCCGACCAGAACCACCTCGTCGATGTCGCCTTTGGTCAGGCCGGCATCTTTCAACGCGGCCGCGCAGGGCTTCATCGAGGATTTGATCAGGTCGCCAACCAGCGATTCCAGTTTCGCGCGGGTCAGTTTCATGACCAGATGCAGCGGCTGGCTGGTTTTCGGGTCCATGGTGATGAACGGCTGGTTGATTTCCGTCTGCGTGGCCGAGGACAACTCGATCTTGGCTTTCTCGGCAGCTTCTTTCAGACGCTGCAGCGCCATCTTGTCGTTCTTCAGGTCAACGCCGTTCTCTTTCTTGAACTCGGTTGCCAGATAGTCGACGATGCGCATGTCGAAGTCTTCACCACCGAGGAACGTATCCCCGTTGGTCGATTTCACTTCGAACAGGCCGTCGTCGATTTCCAGAATGGAGACGTCGAAGGTGCCGCCGCCGAGGTCGTAAACCGCGATGGTTTTGCCGCCTTCCTTGTCCAGACCATAGGCCAGCGCGGCCGCGGTCGGCTCGTTGATGATGCGCAGCACTTCGAGACCGGCAATTTTACCGGCGTCCTTGGTGGCCTGACGCTGGGCGTCGTTGAAATAGGCCGGAACGGTGATAACGGCCTGCGAAACGGTTTCGCCAAGGTAGCTCTCGGCGGTTTCTTTCATTTTCTGCAGGATAAAGCCGGAAATCTGCGACGGAGAGTATTTCTCGCCGTTGACTTCGACCCATGCGTCCCCGTTCGGGCCTTCAACGATCTTGTAGGCAACGAGGTCCATATCCTTTTTCACCATCGGATCGTCAAAGCGACGGCCGATCAGGCGTTTGATGGCGAAGAGCGTATTCTCGGGGTTGGTCACAGCCTGCCGTTTGGCAGCCTGACCGACGAGGCGTTCCTCGTCCGTGAAGGCAACGATCGACGGAGTCGTGCGCGCGCCTTCGGCATTCTCGATAACTTTGGCCTGGGCACCATCCATGATGGCAACGCAGGAGTTCGTGGTTCCGAGGTCAATTCCGATAACTTTAGACATATGTCATTTCCTTTCGTGTGGCGAGTTTGAAGTGCGGATCCACATTCGGCCTCCGCGCTTCTTCCCAAAGGTCCGATCCGGTTCGGGATCGTTTGATGGGTATATAGGAGCCGGATTTGGGCGCTGCAAGCGGCTGGCCTGCGTCTTTTTCACGTTTTTTGACAGAAATTCGAAATACCCGCATCAAAGCGCAATTGATTCAAAACGAACGGGAATTGCCACTGCTATTGTGCAAAATACAGGCGGTTGATCCACTCCGCCACGAGCGCGGGGCGATCACGGTTCTCGATCTCTACCGTTACACCCATTACCTGTGTCAGATGGGTATTTTCGCGCGTAACGGATGTCAGCGCAAACTGCCCGCGAATGCGCGCGCCTGCCGGCACCGGCGAAACGAAACGGATGCGGTTGTAGCCATAATTGACAGCCTGCGTCAGCCCCTCGGGCATCGTTGCCGCGCTTTCATACATGGCGCTGAGCATCGAGAGCGTCAGCAACCCGTGCGCGATGGTCCCGCCAAACGGCGTTTGCGCGGCAGCGGCGGGGTCGGTGTGGATGAACTGCCGGTCCTCGGTCACATCGGCAAAGGCGTCGATCCGGTCCTGATCCATCACAAACCAGTGCGAGACCAGCGGACCGGCCCCGACCAGCCGCTGCATCTGCGCAAGGGCGTTGTCGATGCTCACGGCAATTTCCGTTTGCCACCGTTGCCGTCCACCGCGACGAAAACAAAACCGGCCTCGGTTACCTTGATCCGTTCGCTGGAGGGCAGGCGGGTCACCCAGACCTCCACCCCGACATGCATGGAGGTGGTGCCCTCCTTCTGCAATTCCGAATAGATCGAGACCAGATCCCCGACCAGCACCGGTTTGTGGAACGTC
>JALSHL010000027.1 GCA_026982255.1 Paracoccaceae bacterium
GTGATCCCGATCGCGCCCGACGTGCCGACCTATCCGCGCAAGCTGGAAAACACCCTTCTGGCCTTTGTGGTATTCATGGGTATCTATATCCTGATCTCGCTGACGGTTTCGATTCTGCGCGAACAGATCAGTGTCTAGCGCGATGCGGAGCGTCGGAATCGGCAATGTGCGGGTTTCCAACGGGTTGCCGATGGTGTTGATTGCCGGACCGTGTCAGTTGGAAAGCGCGGAACATGCGGTAACCATAGCGGAACATCTGGCCGGGACCTGTGCGGAACTGGACATAGGGTTTGTATTCAAGGGCAGTTTCGACAAGGCCAACCGGACATCGCTATCCTCGCCTCGCGGGGTAGGAATTTCGCGGGGGCTGGAAATTCTGTCCGCTGTGCGCGAATCTGTCGGCTGTCCGGTGCTGACGGATGTGCATACACCGGAGCAATGCGCGATTGCGGCCCGTCACGTGGATGCCCTGCAAATTCCGGCGTTTTTGTGCCGCCAGACGGACCTGCTCCTCGCTGCGGGCGATACCGGATGCCCCGTTCTGGTGAAAAAGGGGCAGTTTCTGGCGCCAGGAGATATGGAACATGTGGCGGCAAAACTGGCCTCGACAGGCAACGACAACATCCTGCTGTGCGAGCGGGGCACCAGCTTTGGCTACAATACGCTGGTAACCGATATGCGCGCGATACCGCAGATGGCGGCTCTGGGCTATCCGGTGGTGATCGATGCGACGCACAGTGTGCAGATGCCGGGCGGGGCAGGCGCTTCCAGTGGCGGACAGCGGGAATATGTGCCGGCGATTGCCCGTGCCGCCGTATCGCTCGGTGTGGCGGCGGTATTTCTGGAAACCCATGACACCCCCGACTCGGCCCCGTCCGACGGTCCGAACATGGTTCCGCTGGCGGAGATGCCCGCCCTGCTGGAAACGCTGGTGGCTTTCGACAAACTCGCCAAAAGCCATCCACTGTAGAATTGCCGCATTCACGGCGAATTTCCTCTTGCGAGAGGAATCGCACGCAATTAAGAAGCAGGGGCGTTGGGGTGTAGCCAAGTGGTAAGGCAACGCTTTTTGGTAGCGTGTACCGTAGGTTCGAATCCTACCACCCCAGCCAGCATTTCCGCCAGCAGACTCGCACAACATCCGGTCAGGTTTATCGATATGGTTGGTACCCGAGGCCGGACTCGAACCGGCAAGCCTTGCGGCGGGGGATTTTGAATCCCCTGCGTCTACCAGTTCCGCCACTCGGGCATCCGTGGACCGGGTTGGTAGAGGGCCGGCCCTGCCTGCGATTGCTCGCTGCGCATCTGCTATCAAATGGATAATTGCAGGTAAAGGGGTATCGCACCGTGATCGGAAAATTGCCGAATATGGCAGCACGGAATTACATGGCTTGACCTTGGGGCGCTGGCGTGCTGCATGGGGGCAACGAAACGGGATACGATGCTGAAACGTCTTTATAACTGGACCATGTCGCTGGCGCAGTCGCGCCATGCGTTGTGGATTCTGGCCGCCATCAGTTTTTTCGAGGCTTCCGTATTCCCGATTCCGCCCGATGTTCTGATGATTCCGATGATAATCGCCGCACCGCGCCGCGCATTTGTCATCGCGGCTGTGACGACCGTAAGTTCGGTTCTGGGCGGAGTTTTCGGCTTTGCGATCGGAGCCTACCTGTTTGAACAGGTCGGCCAGCCGGTGCTCGAATTCTATGGCAAGACCGATGCTTTCGGGATCTTTGCCGATTTCTACAATCGCTACGGGGCGCAATTGCTGCTGATTTCCGGCATTACGCCTTTCCCGTTCAAGGTGACGACCATTCTGTCGGGGGCAACCGGATTGAATCTGGCGACCTTTATCGGCTTCACCCTGATCGGTCGCGGTATACGGTTTTTCATCGTGGCCGCTCTGCTGTGGAAATTCGGCCCGCCGATCCGGCACTTTATCGAAAAGCGGCTGGGGCTTGTGTTTACCGTCGGCTTGCTGCTGCTGTTGGGCGGATTTATGACAATTTGGGTGATCTGATGACGAAACTGCAAAAAACAGCGCTTCTGGCTGCGCTCGGGTCTGTCGGTTTGCTGGGCGGGGCGTTTGCCTTCGAATATATCGGTGGTCTGGCACCGTGCAAAATGTGCATCTGGCAGCGGTGGCCGCACGGAATCGCGATTGTGCTGGGAATTGCCGTGTTTTTCTATTCCAGCCGTCTGGTCGCGCTGCTGGGCGGGCTGACGATCCTGACCGGCGCCGGCATCGCCTTTTTCCACGCAGGGGTCGAGCAGAAATGGTGGGAGGGGCCGAGCAGTTGCACCGGCTCCGGCCTGCCGCTGGGCGACAGCCTGCTGGACATGAGCGCGCCCGTCAATGTCGTGATGTGCGACAAGATCCCGTGGGAAATGTTCGGAATTTCCATGGCCGGCTGGAACGGTATTATTTCGGTTGTGCTGGCAGTGCTGTGGTTCAGGGCCTACGCTTCCAGCTCCGCATCCCAGTAGAGAAAATCCATCCAGCTGTCGTGCAGGAAATTCGGCGGGAACTTCCGGCCGATATTCTGCAGGCGCATCGGGTCCGGTTTCACCGGCGGCTTGCGCAATTTCATTCCCGCCTGTTTCAGGGTTTTCGAGCCTTTGCGCAGGTTGCACGGCCCGCAGGAGGCCACGACGTTTTCCCATGTGGTGCGCCCGCCGCGACAGCGCGGGATGACATGATCGAATGTCATGTCCCCCTTGCTGCCGCAATACTGGCAGGTGAACTCGTCGCGCAAAAACAGGTTGAAACGGGTAAAGGCCGCGGTGCGGGCAGGGCGGACGAAATCCTTCAGCACCACGACCGAGGGGATGCGGATATCGACCGAGGGGGAATGTACCCGTTCCTCGTATTCCGCAACCACCGTGACCCGGTCTAGGTAGACCGCCTTGATCGCCTCCTGCCACGGCCAGAGCGAAAGCGGCATGTAGGAGAGCGGGCGGAAATCCGCGTTCAGCACCAGCGCCGGATGCTGTCTGGTGTATCCGGGCTGGCGAACGAAGCTGCTTATGTGGGCGTTCATGGTGACTCGTGTCCCTGTCCTGCAATGCGGTCGTCGCACCAGAACGGGACGCGCCCGTCCCAGTTGCCGTTGACTATATCTTGTTGCAGGCGGCAAACAACCCCCCAGATAGGGCTTTACCCCAGCTTCATCTGGATGAATTGCAGGGCAACGCCCAGGCCGTCGGGGGCGATGCCGTGGCCGGTTCCCTTGGAGATGTGGGTGTAGACCTCGAATCCGGCCTTGACCAGCGCATCCGCGGCCTCGGGGAGCGAGGCAGGCGGGACCATTTCGTCTGCGTCGCCATGCACCAGCAGAACGGGCGGTTTCGATACAGCCTCGGCCGCCAGCTTTTCCGGTTCCAGTAATTTGCCCGAGAACCCGACGATACCCGCGAAGGCTTCGGCGCGACGCGGCGCAACGTGCAGGGCCATCATGGTGCCTTGCGAGAAACCAACCAGAATCGTGCGGTCGGGGGCGATGCCTTCGGCTTCAACCACCTCGTCCAGATAGGCGTCGAGCAGCGTAATAGCCTCGGCGCGCCCTTGCAGCATGGCCTCCTCGCTCGATCCGTCGAGCCAGGGGATCGGGAACCACTGGTAGCCCATGGGATTATTGGTGCAGGGCTGCGGCGCGTTCGGTGACAGGAACACCGTGTCGGGCAGGTGTTCGGCCAGCGGGTCGGCCAGCCCGATCAGGTCGTTCCCGTCGGCACCATAGCCGTGCAGGAATATCACCAGCGAGTCGTTCTTGCCGGATTTTGACGCCCTGCGCGGGCCTGTCAGCTTGGTCATGTCACACCTTCCCTTTGTTTTTCGATCCGGTAATAGGCCCAGAGAAGCCGGGCTGCAACCGCTCTCCACGGCGCCCAGTTTTCCGCCATTTCGCGCAAGGCGCGTTCCTTCGGACGTTCGGGTAGATCGAACAGCATCCGCGCGGCCTCCTGCAAAGCGAGATCGCCCGCGGCAAAGACATCGGCACGCCCGAGGCTGAACATGGCATAGATTTCCGCGGTCCAGAGGCCGATGCCGCGTATGGCGACCAGAGTTTCGATGACCTCTGCCGTAGGGGCGCTGCGCAGGGCTTTGTAGTCAAGCGCGGCATCTGCCAGCGCGCGGGCATAGGTGATTTTCGGACGGGAAAAGCCGCAGGCGCGCAATTCGTCGTCACTGGCCGCACGCAGGGCATCCGCCTCGCAGTATCCGGCGGCTTCCATCCGCGCCCAGATCGCATTGGCCGAAGCGACCGAAAGCTGCTGGCTGGAAATGGCGGAGAGCAGCGCGCGAAACCCGTCCTCGCGGCGGCGCAGGGGCAGGGGGCCGCAGGCCTCCAATGCAACGGCAAAGCGCGGCTCGCGACTGGCGAGCCAGGCGGCCCCTTCGGCCACATCGGTGTCGGTTTCGATAATACGTCCGGTCATGTGTTTCCTTTTCCAGGAGAGGCTAGCGGAAAACCCGCAAGGCCGAAAGAAAACGTTACGTTGTCGCGGGGTTTGTGTCTGGAACTTTCCGGTTTTACACAATAGGTGTGGGTTTATGACAAGCATTGCAGACGATAGAATCGCCCGCAGGAACGTAAAGGTTCTGGTCGCGGCGCAGGCCATTCTGGGCAGCCAGATGCCGATCAGCTTCGTGCTGGGCGGTCTGGCAGGGCAGTATCTTGCGGAAAACAAGTTCTGGTCCACCTTGCCGATCTCTCTGATCGTTCTGGGGTCGATGCTGACGGCGCCGGTGATGTCCGGCATCATGCAGAAATACGGGCGTCGCACGGGGTTCGTGCTGGGCGCGGCTGGTGGTGCCATCGGGGCAATTCTGGCGACGGTCGCTCTGTGGGTAGGATCGTTCCAGCTGTTCCTTCTGGGGTCGGTCTTTACCGGTATCTATATGTCGGCGCAGGGTTTTTACCGCTTCGCGGCGACCGATATGGCCAGCGAGGAGTATCTGCCGAAGGCGGTTTCCTGGGTCATGGCGGGCGGGTTGCTTTCGGCCATTGTCGGGCCACAAATCGTCAAGCTGACGCAGGCGGCCATGGATCCGATACCGTTTGTCGGTTCCTATCTGGCGATCGTGGCATTGAATGTTGTCGGTGTGTCGCTGTTCTTTTTCCTGGATATTCCCAAGCCGAAAAAGCCGGAAGCCGGAGAATCGTCCGGCCGGACGCGGCGTGAAATGCTTCGGGACCCGCGGATCGTTGTCGCGATCATTGCAGCGATGGTGTCCTATTCGCTGATGAATCTGGTGATGACCTCCACCCCTTTGGCCGTGGTCGGATGCGGGTTTGATACAAATACGGCAGCGAATATTGTCTCGGCACATGTTCTGGCCATGTATATCCCGTCGTTTTTTACCGGCAACCTGATCAACCGTTTCGGGGTCGAGAAAATCATCGGGCTGGGTCTGGCGATTCTGGGCGGGGCAGGATTGATCGCTCTTTCGGGAGTGGAGCTGATAAACTTCTACGGGGCACTGATCCTGCTGGGAATCGGCTGGAATTTCGGTTTTATCGGTGCGACCACCCTGCTTGCGGAATCCCATACGCCGCAGGAACGCGGACGGGTGCAGGGTATGAACGATTTCCTTGTTTTCGGCATGGTGACCTTTGCCTCGCTCAGCTCCGGCGGTCTGATGAACTCCAACGGTTCGGCCGAGGCCGGCTGGGCGACGGTCAATCTGGCCATGGTGCCGTTGCTGACGCTGGCTTTCGGGGCGCTGATCTGGTTCGTGATCAACGGAAAAAAACGCAACTGAGGTTTACCAGAGTCCGGTTACGGCGCGCCAGGCCTGTCCGGCGTTCTTGCGGAATTCGGAGGTGGCGAGGGGCATTTCCAGCGCTTCCTCCGGCGCCGCATTTACCTTGTGCAGAACCATAGTTACTTGCGGCACAGCCAGCAGGGCGGGCAGCAGGGATTTCGGAACAAGCCCGCGTTTTTTGTGGGCGGCCTGCAGGCGTGCCAGAGCATCCGCCGTTATGTCAGCCAGACTTTGCGCCAGATTTTCAGGAACCTTG
>JALSHL010000028.1 GCA_026982255.1 Paracoccaceae bacterium
CCGGCCGATCGCGCCAATCTGATTGCCTATCTCGCCACGCTCGGCGGTTAATCGCTGGAATCCCCCTGAAAACCGCGCTTCGGCGCGGTTTTTTATGCTTCACGCTTCCCTCACGGGTTTGCGTCTTGCCAGCGCGGAAAAACTCTGCCTACCATTGCGATACGCCGTCCCCTTCCGGTCCGGCATACAATGGAGGTAGCAACATGATCCCGAGCAAGAGCAAAGCCCTTCTGGCGGCCTGTGGGTGCGAATCCCGGGATTCAATACTTCTGAACTGGGCCGGCCTTGGTCTGACGGTCCTGTTCCTCGCCTTTGCGCTCACTTCGGGCCTGTAACCGTACCCGCCTCGGATATTCCGTCGCACCGCCCTTTCCGCCACGAAAACTTGTGTTAGACTGATTCCATGTCGATCTGGACCCGCATAACCGAGGCCCTCGCCGCCCTTGCCAAGGGCGAAGGGCTTTCGGCTGTTTTCGAAAACCTCAGAACCCCGCCGGAAAAAAGCGTGGCCTTCACCATCGCGGTCATTGCCCTTGGCGCCAAAATGGCCAAAGCTGATGGCGAGGTTACCCGCGACGAGGTTGTCGCTTTCCGGCAGGTGTTCCAGATCGCCCCCGAGGATCAGGAACAAGCCGCCAAGGTGTTCAACCTCGCCCGTCAGGATGTCGCGGGATACGAAACCTATGCCCGAAAAATCGCGAAAATGTTCGGGGATGACCACGAAATCCTGCGCGATCTGGTGGAAGGGCTGTTTCATATCTCCATGGCCGACGGTCGCTATGATCCGGCCGAGGATGAATTCATCGCCCGCGTTTCGGAAATCTTCGGCCTGCCCGACCGCCTGTTCACCTGCCTGCGCTCGCAATATGTGCCCGGCGCGGCACCGGATCCCTATTCCGTTCTGGAAATCGATCATGACGCACCGATGGACGAAATCAAGAAAGCATGGCGCCGCAAGGTGCGCGAAGTCCATCCCGACAACCTCGTCGCCCGCGGCGTGCCGGAAGAGGCCATCGCCCTTGCCAACACCCGCCTGATCACCATCAACAAGGCGTGGGAAGAAATCCAGAACAGCCATATCGCCGCCTGATGCGTCTGGCCACCTATAATGTCGAATGGTTTACCGAGCTGTTCAGCCGCGACAACCGCCTGCTGCTTGATAACGAATGGTCGCGCCGCTACAAGGTCACGCGCCGCGAACAGGGCGAGGCCATTGCCCATGTCATGCGCCGGGTTGATGCCGACATGATGTTCATTGTCGAGGCTCCGAACACCGGCCATCGGGCCAGCACGGTCACGGCGCTGGAAGGTTTCGCCAGACACTTCAACCTGCGTCAGAGCAAAACCATCATGGGATTCGCCAATGAAACCCATCAGGAACTGGCCGTGATGTATGACCCGTCGGTGGTATCGATGCTGCATGATCCGCAGGGGAATGTCTCCGAGGGCAGGCGCCCCCGCACTGCGCCGCGTTTTGACGGCAAATTCCTGTATGATGTCGATCTGGACGGCAAGGCGGATGCGCATATGTTCTCGAAACCGCCGCTGGAGTTGCTGGTCGAGGTAAAGGGCACCAAGGGCATGTTTCGCATGATCGGCGTGCATACCAAATCGAAATCCACCTATGGCGCCGACACCCCCGAAGAGGAACTGCAGCTTCTGATCGACAACCGCCGCAAGCAACTGGCCCAATGCATCTGGATCCGCCAGCGTGTGGATGCCCATCTGGACGCAGGCGATCCGCTGGTCGTGCTGGGCGATTTCAACGACGGTCCCAGCGCCAACGGACTGGAGGGGCTATTCGCCCGCTCCGGCGTGGAAATTGTGATGGGCGAAAAAAAGGATGCCGGTTGCCGCTGTCTGGTGGAGCCGCACGCCGAAATCCAGCTGGACCCGCACCACGGCTGGGTCATGGCCACCGCCCGTTTCTACAGCGCGCAATACAAACGCTATCTTAACGCCCTGCTCGACTACATCATGCTCTCGCAGGATCTGAGCGATGCTACGCAGGCCGACTGGCGTATCTGGCATCCCTTCGACGATCCCGAATGTTTCAACGACCGGAAAATGCAGGAGGCGCTGCTCACCGCCTCGGACCACTTTCCCGTCACGGTCGATATGCAGTTTTCGCTTTAAGCCCTGCGCCGCGCCGCCTATCCTGTCGCAAATTCAATTCAGGAGTCCCGAATGTTTACCCTTGCCCCCGACCTTCCCCGCGACAACCGCGAGGCCGCCTCTGCCGACAATATGGGCGATCTGCCGGAATGGAACCTCGATGATCTTTACCCCTCGCAGGACGGGCCGGAGATCACCGCCGACCTCGACTGGCTCGGCGCCGCCATTCCCGATTTCGCCCGCGATTTCGAGGGCAAGCTGGCTGATCAGGACGCGGCCGGTCTGCTTGACTGTATCCGGCGTTACGAGCGCATCCAGCAGGTATCGGGGCGCGTCATGTCCTATGCCGGTCTGCGTTATTATCAGAACACCACCGACCCCGAGCGCGGCAAGTTTTTCGCCGACATGCAGGGTGCGCTCACCGATATGTCCACACCGCTGGTGTTCTTCAGTCTGGAACTGAACCGCGTCGATGACGAGGTTATCGAAAAACTGTTGTCAGAAAACGCCGGCCTTGCGCGTTATCGCCCCGTGATCGAACGGATGCGCAAGATGAAACCCTATCAACTCTCGGACGAGCTGGAAAAATTTCTGCATGACCAGTCGGTCGTCGGCGCCGCCGCATGGAACCGGCTGTTCGACGAAACCATGGCCGGACTGGAATTCGATGTGGACGGCGAGACGATGAATCTGGAGGCCACACTCAACCTTCTGTCGGATACCGACCGCAAACGCCGCGAACTTGGCGCACGGGCATTGATCGCCGTATTCAGCAAAAACACCCCGCTGTTCGCCCGCATCACCAACACGCTGGCCAAGGAAAAGGAAATCGAGGACCGTTGGCGCAAGCTGCCCACCCCGCAAATGTCCCGCCACCTTGCCAACGATGTGGAGCCCGAGGTCGTGCAGGCCCTGCGCGACGCCGTGGTGGCCGCCTACCCGAAGCTCTCGCATCGCTATTATGCGCTAAAGGCGAAGTGGCTGGGCCTCGACAAAATGGAGATATGGGATCGGAACGCCCCCCTGCCGGACGAGGACGATCTGGTGATCCCGTGGGATCAGGCCCGCGCCACAGTGATGGACGCCTACGCCGATTTCGACCCGCGTATGGCAGAAATTGCCGAGCCGTTCTTCGACAAGGGCTGGATCGACGCGCCGGTCAAACCGGGTAAGGCGCCGGGCGCATTTGCCCATCCGACCGTCACCGATGCCCACCCCTACGTGATGTTGAACTACCTTGGCAAACAGCGGGACGTGATGACACTGGCGCACGAGCTGGGCCACGGGGTGCATCAGGTTCTGGCCGCGGAACAGGGCGAACTGCTATCCTCGACCCCGTTGACACTGGCCGAAACCGCCAGCGTATTCGGCGAGATGCTGACCTTCCGCAAGCTACTGGCCGAGACCCCCGATCAGGCCGCGCGCAAGCGGTTGCTGGCCGGCAAGGTAGAAGACATGATCAACACGGTTGTGCGCCAGATCGCGTTCTATGATTTCGAATGCCGCCTGCATGCCGCACGGGCCGAGGGCGAATTGACCCCCGACCAGATCAACGAAATCTGGATGCAGGTGCAGTATGAATCCCTCGGTGACGGGTTCAATTTTGTCGAGGGATACGAGACATTCTGGACCTATATCCCGCACTTCATCCACTCCCCCTTCTATGTCTATGCCTATGCTTTCGGCGACGGGCTGGTAAACGCGCTTTACGCGGTCTACGAGGAAGGCGGCGAAGATTTTCAGGAGAAATACTTCGACATGCTCAAGGCAGGCGGCTCCAAGCATCACAAGGAACTGCTGGCCCCCTTCGGACTGGACGCCAGCGATCCCTCCTTCTGGGACAAGGGCCTGTCGATGATCGCCGGTATGATTGACGAACTGGAAGCGATGGAGGATTAATCCCCCACCCCGACCGGCGGAAAACCGTGCGGTCGGGGTGAATATGGCGCCTCTAGTCGTGGAAGTGACAAGCCACAAGGTGGCCCCGCCCCGTGTTTTTCATCACCGGTTTTTCCAGCGCGCATTTCGGCTCGGCCCGCGGGCAGCGGGTGCGGAAAACGCAGCCGGAAGGCGGATCGATGGGCGATGGTAAATCGCCATCGATAAGGATGACCTCCTTGTTGCGCTCGATTTTCGGGTCGGGGATCGGCACCGCCGAAATCAGGGCCTGCGTATAGGGGTGGCGCGGTCTGGCATAAAGGGTCTTGCTGTCCGCCAGTTCCACCATGTTGCCCAGATACAGCACCATGATCCGTGTGCTGATGTGTTTGACAATCGACAGGTCATGCGCAATGAAAATCAGCGCCAGTCCCATTTCTTCCTGCAACTCCATCAACAAGTTGATCACCTGCGCCTGAATGGAGACATCCAGCGCCGAAACCGGCTCGTCACAAATAATCAGCTTGGGCTTCAGGATCAGCGCGCGTGCAATACCGATGCGCTGGCATTGGCCACCGGAAAATTCGTGCGGATAGCGGTTGACCAGATTGGGCAGCAGCCCGACCCGGGTCATCACCTCCTCGACCCGTTGCCTCACTTCGGCCTTCGGAGTTTTCGGGAAATGGGTTTTCAGCGGCTCGGCAATGATCTCTCCGATATTCATGCGCGGATCGAGGCTGGCCAGCGGATCCTGGAAGATCATCTGCACCTCTTTGCGCTGATCACGCATCTGCTTGCGGTCAAACGCCAGCAAGTCCTGCCCGAGCCAGAGAACCTGCCCGTCCTCGGCCGGCACCATACGGATCACAGCCCGCGCCAGCGTGGATTTTCCGCAGCCGGACTCGCCAACAATGCCAAGAGTCTCGCCGGCCTTGAGGTCAAAACTCACCCCGTCTACGGCCTTCAGCCGGTCCGGTTTCGTCCATGGCATTGCACCCTCGCGGGTAACGTCGAAATAGACTTTCAGGTTTTCAACCTGCATCAGGGTTTCACCGCTCATTTCACCTCCTCCGCTGCTACATGGCAGGCACGCGAATGCCCCGCCTGTCCCTCGACAGGTGCCAGAGGCGGCATAGCCTGCTGGCAGACCGGCAACGCATAGGCGCAACGCTGCGTAAACGGACAACCTTCGGGCAGACGCATCATATTCGGCGGATTGCCGGGAATGGTCGCCAGTTCCGCCTCGTCGTGATCCAGCCGTGGAACCGCGCTCAGCAATCCGCTCGTATAGGGGTGTGTCGGGTGCGAATACAGATCATCGGTTTTCGCGAATTCCATCACCTGCCCGCCATACATCACCAGCGTGTCGTCACTGTTGCCCGCAACCACGCCGAGGTCGTGGGTAATCAGAATGATCGAAGTTCCGAATTCTTCCTGCACCTCCTTCAGCAACTTCATGATCAGCGCCTGCACGGTCACATCCAGCGCCGTTGTCGGCTCGTCCGCGATCAGAAGTTTCGGCTGGCACAGCAGCGACATTGCAATCATCACGCGCTGGCGCATACCGCCGGAGAATTCGTGCGGATACATGCGAATGCGCTTCTTTGCCTCGGGGATTTTTACAGCATCCAGCATCGTTACCGACTGCTTGATGGCATCGGATTTCGACAGGCCTTTGTGGTGCATCAACACCTCGGCCATCTGGTCGGACACCCGCAAGAACGGGTTGAGGCTGGTCATCGGATCCTGAAAAATCATCGCGATTTTTTCAGCTCTGATCCGGTTCAGCGCAGCGCCGGAAATATTCAGGATTTCCTCACCCTCGAATTTGACACTGCCGGTTGCGGTTCCGTTACGTGCCAGCAGCCCCATCAGGGCAAATACCGTCTGGCTTTTCCCCGAACCGGACTCGCCGACAATGGCGAGGGTTTCGCCCTCTTCCATGTCGAAGCTGACGTTGTTGACGGCCCGCACCAGCCCGTCGGGCGTTTTGAATTCGACGCTAAGGTCTCTGACTT
>JALSHL010000029.1 GCA_026982255.1 Paracoccaceae bacterium
CGCGGGATGCGGTTCCGGTTCGGCGGGGGCGAGGGCGGCGATGATGTCATCGGCGGAGCGCACCAGCGTGGCGCCGTCGCGGATCAGCATGTTGCAACCGGCGGCGCGGGCGTCGAAAGGGTTGCCGGGGACGGCCATGACCTCGCGCCCCTGATCGAGGGCATCGCGGGCGGTGATGAGGCTGCCGGAGCGGCTGGCCCCCTCGATCACCACAAGCGCGCGGGAAAGGCCGGAAATCAGGCGGTTGCGGCGCGGAAAGTGGCGGGCTTGCGGGGTTATGCCAATGGGCATTTCCGACAGGCGCAGGCCGGATTTTGCAATTTTTTCCGACAGTTCGGCGTTTTCACGCGGGTATATTGTATCGACGCCGCCCGCTTGCACCGCAATGGTGCCTCCGTCGAGGGCGGCGCGATGGGCGGCGGCGTCAATGCCGCGCGCGAGACCGGAAACGACGGTGAACCCGTGGCCCGACAGGTCGCGCGCCAGTGCAGCGGCCATGCGCAGGCCGAGGGAGGAAGCGTTGCGCGCGCCAACCAGAGCGATGCAGTCCCGCGCCGCAAGGGCCCGATCGCCGATAGACCAGAGCAGCGGCGGCGGGTCGGGAATCAGGGCCAGCAGTGGCGGATAATCGGGCGCGCCAAGGCAGAGGAGCCTTGCGCCGGATTTCAGGCCGGTTTCGTATTCGCGGCGCGCCTCGTCGCGCGGAAAGGCGGCGTAGTTCTCGACATTGGCGGCGCGGGCGATTTCGGGCAGGGCCGCAAGGGCGGCGGCGGCGCTGCCGTGTTCGCGCAACAGACGGATAAAGGTGACAGGACCAACACGGCGGGAGCGGGCGAGTTGCAACCAGTCGAGACGCTCCTCGTCGGAGGCCGGCAAGGCGGCGCGGGGGATTTTGGCAGTGAGAGACATGCCCGCAGAGTGCTGCGGCAGGGTTAACAGCGCGTTAACCGGCTGGCAAAATCATGGCGGGCTGCTACATTCGCGAAAAAGATGGAGGACCCCGTGGAAAAACCGAGAATTCTGGTGAGTCGCAAACTGCCCGCAGCCGTCGAGGCGGCGCTGGCACGCGATTTCGATGTGACACCGAATGCGGAGGATGTGCCGCTGGATCGTGCCGCCTTTCGCGCCGCGTTGATGGAATATGACGGGCTGCTGGTGACGGTGACGGATGCGCTCGGCGCGGAGGTGTTTGCCGGTCTGGCGCCGC
This sequence comes from Paracoccaceae bacterium, assembly GCA_026982255.1. Classification (GTDB taxonomy): domain Bacteria; phylum Pseudomonadota; class Alphaproteobacteria; order Rhodobacterales; family Rhodobacteraceae; genus NORP23. The sequence continues at coordinate 1,208 of JALSHL010000029.1, forward strand.
GCTGCCGGATTCTGGCGAACTACGGTGTCGGGTTCAGCCATATCGACACGGGGGCGGCGCAAGGAGCGGGGATTGTGGTCACCAACACGCCGGATGTGCTGAGCGATTGCACCGCCGATCTGGCCATGACGCTGTTGATGATGGCGGCGCGGCGGGCCGGTGAGGGGGAGCGGGAGCTGCGGGCCGGACGCTGGAGCGGATGGCGGCCGACGCATATGATCGGGACCAAGGTGACAGGGAAAACGCTGGGGATTATCGGGTTTGGCCGGATCGGGCAGGCGATGGCGCGGCGGGCGCATTTCGGCTTCGGGATGCGGGTGCTGGTGCAGAACCGCTCGGTAGTGGCGGCGGAGGTGCTGGCGGAAACGGGGGCGGTGCAGGTGGATTCGGTCGAGACGCTGTTGCCGGAGTGCGACTTTGTTTCGCTGCATTGTCCGGGCGGGGCGGAGAACCGGCATCTGATCGGGGAGGCGCGGCTGGCGATGATGAAACCCTCGGCCATTCTGGTGAATACGGCGCGGGGCGAGGTGGTGGACGAGGCGGCCCTGGCGGCAGCCCTGAAAGGTGGCGTTATTGCCGGTGCGGGGCTGGATGTGTTTGAAAAGGAACCGGAAATCCACCCTGCCCTGCTGGAGTGCGACAACGCGGTCCTGCTGCCGCATCTGGGCTCTGCCACGCGCGAAACCCGTGAAGGGATGGGGATGCGGGCGGTGGAAAACCTGCGGCAGTTTTTTGCCGGCGAAGCACCGCAGGACCGGATCGTTTAGGCTATTCCAGACAGATTTCTTGCAGGGCGGCCCAGTCGGGGGAGCGCAGGATTGTGCTGCCCGAGGCGACCTTTTGCGAAACATCCGTGGCAATGTCCGTGCGGGCACCGGCAAGGATTCCTTCGGCCGCCGCGCGCAGGGTGTCGGGCGGCAGGGTGCCCGTGGTGACGTAGGTGAACACATCCGACAGGCCGGAATCGGTGAAAATCTGCGGCTCCGGTGCGGGGTCGGCGGCGAGAAGGGCGAGCCAGGCGGCAAGGTCTTCGGGGGTAGAAAAAGCCGCAAGGGCGGATTCGCTCACCAGCAGCAGGCCGCCGGGGAAACGGGTGCCCGCAGGCGCGTCGCGCAGGACGAGCAGGCGGAAATCGCCGTCGGGGAACAGGCGTTCTTCGAGCGTTCCACGGGCGGCATCGGCTGCGGGCTGGCGACAGATTTCCAGTCCGACGATGTCGACCATCTCGCGTCCCATCTGGCGGGCGCTGTCGATGGAGGTCATGCGCAGGGCCTGCCCGCGCAGGGCCGTGGGGGCGAAATAAGTGCCTGCGGCAAGGATCGCCACGACGGCGACAAGCGCCACCCAGCGCCCCCGTTTTCGCGGCGACTTGACGGTGGAAATACGCGAGACCTGCGCAATGGCCTCGATCATCTCGGCATCGTCGATTTCGAGGGTTTCGAAGCCCTCGACGTCGGGGGTGTAGAGCGCCCTGCCCGCCTCCATCGCGATACGTTGCGTGGCGGCAAGCGCCCAATGGGCGAGCGGAGTTTCGTCGAAATCCGACAGGACCAGCGTGGCGTCACCGAAGGAAACGAGGACTTCGCGCGGGGCGGAATCGGCCGACTCGCGCCATTGGCCGGTGGATTCGAGCCGGAGATATTTGTCGAGGGCGGTCATGCGGGCAGTTTGTAATCCATGTCGGCGAGTTTCTTGCGCAGCTCCAGCTTGGAGATCTTGCCGGTGGCTGTATGGGGCATTTCATCCATGAAAACAATATCGTCCGGCACCTGCCATTTGGCGAAGCCCTGCGCGACAAGATCGAGAATTTCCTGCGGGTCGGGGGCGGTGCCGGACACGGGAACGACGACCAGGATCGGGCGTTCGTCCCACTTCGGATGGGCAATGCCGACGGCGGCGGCCTCGGCCACTTGCGGGTGGGCGACGGCCGCGTTTTCGAGTTCGATGGAGGAAATCCATTCTCCGCCGGATTTGATCACGTCCTTGGAGCGATCGGTGATGCGCACATAGCCGTTTTCGTCGATGGTGGCGACATCGCCGGTGTCGAACCAGCCGTTTTCGTCCACGGCGTCCTCGTCATATTTGTGGTAACGCTGGACAACCGCAGCGCCGCGCGCCCAGAGGGTGCCGGGGGTTTTGCCGTCCCATGGCAGCTCGTTTCCGGCGTCGTCCGTGATGCGCAGGTCGACGGTAAAGGGCGGATGACCGGTGGTTTCCTGCACGGTGAGGCGGTCCTCTCCGGTCAGGGCATTGACCTCGGGCTTGAAGCTGCAGATCGTGCCGAGGGGGGACATTTCGGTCATGCCCCAGGCGTGGAGGACCTGCACGCCGTATACGTTCTGGAAGGTTTCGATCACGGCACGCGGGCAGGAAGAGCCGCCGATGATCACGCGGTTCAGGGTCGAGAGTTTCAGGTCGTTTTCCTGCAGGTATTGCAGCAGTGCAAGCCAGACAGTGGGAACAGCGGCGGTTATGGTGACGCCTTGTTCGAGCATTTCATAGAGACCGGCGGGGGTCATGTCGCGTCCGGGCATCACCATGGAGGCACCGACCAGCGGGGCGGTGTATCCGACCGACCATCCGTTGGCATGGAACAGCGGCACAACCGGCATGATACGGTCGTTGGAGGAGAGACCGATCATATCCGGCGCCGAACTGGACATGGCGTGCAAAATGTTCGATCTGTGGGTGTAAACCACCCCTTTAGGGTTGCCTGTTGTTCCTGATGTATAACAAATGCCGCAAGGGTCGGTTTCGTCTACAGATACCCAGTTGAAGTTTCCGCCCTGTTTTTCGACGAGTTCCTCGTAACAGATCAGCCCGTCGAGTTTGCTTTCAGGCATATGCGTGCTGTCGGTCATTACGATGATTTTTTCGACGGTTTCGAGGCGGTCATGGATGGCTTCGATGATCGGAAGGAGGTCGAAATCGACGATCAGGAAACGGTCTTCGGCGTGGTTGATGATATAGACAAGCTGATCCGCGAACAGGCGCGGATTGAGGGTGTGGTTGATGGCGCCTGCCCCCGGAACACCGAACCAGACTTCCATATGACGGGCAGTGTTCCATGCCATGACACCGATGGTGTCGCCCTTTTCGATACCGAGACCGACGAGGGCCTGCGCAAAACGGAGCGCCTTGTCGCGGATACCGGCCCAGTTGGTCGTGGTGATCGGACCTTCGATGGAGCGGCTGATAATCTCGCGGTTCGGATGGTATTTGGCGGCGTGGTCTATGATCCGGTCCACGGTGAGCGGGAAATCCTGCATCGGGCTAAGCATTCTGGTCCTCCGGTTGTTTCGACCGCTTTGCGGGTCGTTAACCGGAAGCCTAGCACCGTCACCGGATTTGGGAAGGGTTATTCGGACAGAATTTCGCGCAGCAGGCCATGACTTGCCTGCTCGATCATGTCGAGAACCTCGGGGAAATTGTCCTCGAAATACGGGTCGGGCACTTCGCGGACCGGAAGGTCGGGTGCGTAGTCGAGAAGAAGGGCGAGTCTGGCCCGGGGCTGTTTCGGCGCGAGGCGCTCCAGATTGGACAGGTTGCTGTTATCCATAGCGATAATGTAGTCGAATACGTTGAAATCGTTCTGGTTTACCTGTCGTGCCCGCAATGGGGACAGGTCGTATCCCTTGCGTGCGGCCTCGGCTATGGCGCGGCTGTCGGGAGGGTTTCCGATGTGCCAACTGGCGGTGCCGGCGCTGTCGACTTCGATATCTTGGCCGGCCGCAATACGGGTGAAGACACCCTCGGCAGTGGGGGAACGGCAGATATTGCCGAGACAGACGAAAAGAACGCGTGTAGTCATACGGGGCTCCGGTTTTCCGGAGAGACTAGCATCGGAAAACGGTGTTGGCGAGAGTGGCCCCCGGAGGAAGCTCCGGGGGCCGGAGGCGCTAGTTGCTTTCGCCGTTTTCGCCCATGTCCATGTTTTCCATGGATTCGGGCGACATTTCCATGTTCATTCCCATGCTGCCCTGGCGCTCGTTGTCGATCGGAACCTCGATTGTGATCTCTCCGGCCTTTTCGAAAACAAGTGTAATGGTAATGGTTTCATCCTGCAGGAACGGACGGGTCAGCCCCATCAGCATGACATGCAGTCCGCCACGCTGGAGAACCACGGTTTCGCCCGCGGGAACGGGAATCCCGTCCTCGAGTTCGCGCATTTTGGCCACACCGTCCACAATGATATTCGTGTGGATCTGCGGATTGCGGGCGGCATCGGTTTTGACGGCGATCAAACGGTCATCTTCCGATCCGTTGTTCGTTATCTGCAAAAAGACACCGCCGGATTTAGCGATAGGACTGGACGCCCGCGCATATGGATGTTCGATTTCTATAGTTGAAGCCACGGCAATTCCGGCAGAAAACAGCAGAAAGAACGCAGCGGATGCGAGTTTTTTCAGAGTCATTTTACTCTCCGTATCTGAATTGGTTTATCTTGATTTAACGATAAACCATTCTGGTGGAGAGCGGGCCTTTGCCAGACGTTTCGGGGCCAGACATACTGTTTTGTCGGCAACCACAACAGTCGGTTCCCGGCGAATCGTGCGATGCGGCAACCGCGTTTCGGCGGGTGTAACTGCCGTCGTCGCAAACAGGCAGCAACTGTGCTTGTGTTTGCCCGAAGGGACGGGTTTGCCGCTCGCCCCTATCTGCACCTCGCGCGTGCCGTCCGGCGAGCATATGGTGATGCTGCGCGATCCGGCCATTTGGGCCTGCATAAAGGAGGCCGAGGCTTCGCCAAGCGACAGGCCGAACGAGAGAAACAGCAGGAATATGAGGCGAAGCGATTTCAT
>JALSHL010000030.1 GCA_026982255.1 Paracoccaceae bacterium
GGCGAAAACCTCGCGCGGGTGGGTATAGGACCAGTCCAGACCGAGGCGGTTGGCCAGCGCGGTGGTGATGGCCCAGTCGGCGCGCGCCTCGCCCGGTGGCGGCACGGCGGGACGGCCCATCTGCACCTGACGGTTGGTGTTGGTGACGGTGCCGGTTTTTTCGGCCCATGCGGTGGCGGGCAGGATGACGTCGGCGTAATTGGCGGTTTCGGTCAGGAAGATGTCCTGCACCACCAGATGGTCCAGTTTGGCCAGTGCGGCGCGGGCGTGTTCCACGTCGGGGTCGGACATGGCGGGGTTCTCGCCGAGGATATACATGCCGTTGATGTCGCCCGCGTGGATGGCGTCCATGATTTCCACCACGGTCAGGCCCGGTTCGGGGTTGATGGCCGCGCCGTTCCACAGGTCGGCGAAACGGGCGCGCACGGTATCGTCGGCGACGCTTTGATAGTCGGGCAGGAACATCGGGATCAGGCCGGCGTCCGAGGCGCCTTGCACGTTGTTTTGCCCGCGCAGCGGATGTAGGCCGGTGCCGGGGCGGCCTACATGGCCGGTCATCAGCGCCAGCGAGATCAGGCAGCGGGCGTTGTCGGTGCCGTGGATGTGTTGCGAGATGCCCATGCCCCAGAAGATCATGCCGGAGCCGGCGCGGGCGAAGGTGCGGGCGACCTCGCGTATGGTTTCGGCGTCGATGCCGCAGTGGTCTGCCATGGTGTCGGGCGGGAAGGCGTTCAGGTGGGTTTTCAGGGCCTCCCACCCCTCGGTGAATTGTTCGATGTAGGCTTCGTCATACAGGTTTTCGGCGACGATAACGTGCATGATGGCGTTGAGCAGGGCGACGTCGGTGCCGGGGCGGAATTGCAGCAGGTGGCTGGCGTGTCGGGCGAGGCCGACGCCGCGCGGGTCGATGACGATCAGCTTGCCGCCGCGTTTGGCGAACTGTTTGAAATAGGTGGCGGCGACCGGGTGGTTTTCCACGGTGTTGGAGCCGATGACGATGGCGCAGTCGGCGTTCTCGATCTCGTTGAAGGTGGCGGTGACCGCGCCGGAGCCGATGTTCTCCATCAGGGCGGCGACCGAGGAGGCATGGCAGAGCCGCGTGCAGTGATCGACGTTATTGTGGCCAAAGCCCGTGCGGATCAGTTTCTGGAAGAGGTAGGCCTCTTCATTCGAGCATTTGGCGGAGCCGAAACCGGCGATGCTGTTGCCGCCCTTGCTGTCGCGCAGGCGGGCGAGGCCGTTGGCGGCGGCGTCGAGGGCCTCGTCCCATGTCGCCTCGCGGAAGTGGGTGAGCGGGTTGGCGGGATCGACGTTCAGGCCCTTGGCGGGGGCGTCGTCGCGCCGGATCAGCGGTTTGGTCAGACGGTGCGGGTGGGTGATGTAGTCGAAGCCGAAGCGGCCCTTGACGCAGAGCCGTTGTTCGTTGGCTGGACCGTCGGCGCCCTCGACCCATGCGATTTTGTCGTCCTTTATCTTGAAGGTGATCTGGCAGCCGACGCCGCAATAGGGGCAGACGGATTGCACCTCGCGGTCGAAATCTCGGTTGTCGGCGGCGGTGGCGGGCAGCAGGGCGCCGGTCGGGCAGGCCTGCACGCATTCACCGCAGGCAACACAGGTGGAGGCGCCCATCGGATCGTCGAAATCGAAGACGATTTTGGCGTCGGCGCCGCGCCGCGCCATGCCGATCACATCGTTGACCTGCACCTCGCGACAGGCGCGCACACACAGGTTGCAGTGGATGCAGGCATCCAGATTGACCCGCATGGCAACGTGGCTGGAATCGAGCAGCGGCACGGTTTCGCGGGGGGGAAAGCGGCTGTCGGTAATGCCTTGTGCGTCGGCCATGTTCCAGAAATGTGAGTCGGCGTCGTGGGCGGAATCGCGCGGCGGCTGGTCGGCGAGCAGTAGCTCCATCATCATTTTGCGGGATTTTTCGGCGCGCTCCGAGGCGGATTTGACCACCATGCCCTCGGTTGGTTGGCGGATGCAGGAGGCGGCGAGGGTGCGCTCTCCCTCGATTTCCACCATGCAGGCGCGGCAGTTGCCGTCGCTGCGGTAACCGGGCTGGTCCGCGTGGCACAGGTGCGGGATGCGGGTGCCGAGGCGTTTGGCGACCTGCCAGATGGTTTCGCCGTCACGGGCGGTGACGGTCTGGCCGTCGAGGGTGAAGGTGGTGTCGGACATGGCGCTGCTCCGTGGTTGTGACCACAGTATAAAGCAGGCCGTGTCGGGGCAAGCGGTTAGAGAAACGACATGAGGGAGCTGTTTCCGCCCCTATGCCTCCGGTGCGGTCTTTGCCAGAGACGGGCGTTTGGCGATTTCGGCTTCCCATGTTGCCAGAAGCGGATGGCTGGCGCGCCAGTTGCGGTCGTTGTGGCGGAAATCGATGTAGCCGAGGGCGGCGGCGATGGCCAGAACCGGCATGTTCACCGGCCCGTTCAAATGTGCCATCCAGCGGTCTTCGAGGGTGGTCAGGCTGCGGTCGATTTTCTGCCACTGGGCCTCGACGTAGGGCTGGTAAACCTTGTCCGCGGGGCGGATGCGCGGTTCGTAGGTCATGGTGACGGCGGCGTCCATGATACCGTCGGCGCTGGCCTCCAGCGTCAGGGCGTCCCAGAGGGCGTCGCCGTCCGGGTAAAGCGCGGTTTTCGGAGACAGGCTGTCGAGGTAGCGGGTGATGACGCGGCTGTCATAGAGCGCGGCACCGTTCGGGCGCACGAGGCAGGGGATCTTGCCGAGCGGGTTGTGGGCGGGGACGTCCTCGCCGGGGTTTACGGGCGAGATGGTGACGGGCAGCAGCTCGACACTGTCGAGCAGGGCGGTTTCGTGCAGGGCGATCATCACCTTGCGCACGAAGGGGGATGCGGGGGCGTAGTAGAGTTTCATCGGCGGCCTCGTTGGCTGGGTTCGGGGAAGCCTAGCGGGGCGGGGTGTCGGTGGTCAACGGGGTGATTTCAGCAGGGCGGCCATGGCCGCGATTTCCTGCCCGATGTCGGAGGTGGCAAGGCCGGCGGCTGCGCCCTGCGTTGCGCTGGGCGGTTTGTTCTGCCCGAGTTTCCATGTGCTATCGGCGGTGCTGACGCTCATGCGGATCGGGACGAGTGTCCGTTGCATACGGGCGAGGATATCGGCATCGACCTTGTCCATTTTCCAGACCGGTTTCGGGGCGAGGCGGGTTTCGAAGGTTTCGGAGAGCTTTTCGAGGCTGGCGGGAAGGTCCTCTGGCGGCAGGCGGCGGAGGGTCCCGCGCAGGTGGACGGCAACGTAATTCCATGTGGGGACCTGGTTTTCGATTCCATACCAGTCGGGCGAGATATAGGCATCGGGACCGGAGACGGCCAGCAGGGCCTTTTGCGGGGTATCCAGTGCGGCGGCGACGGGGTTGGAGCGCAGGATGTGCATGTCGATTTCGCGACCGTCGGGCGAGATGGTGAAGGGAATATGCGCGGCGAGCGGGCCTTCGGGGCCGTTGAGTGCAAGGATGCCGAAGCCGCGTTTGCGGGCGAAGTCGAGCGTATGCTCGCGGTCGGTTTTGCGGAAGGTCTTGTTGGGGTGCATGGGGGACTCCGGCCGGATTTGAAAACCACTAAACCGGTTTAGTGGAAATGAACGGGTGTGGTCAAACCGGGCGGGCCGGGCGGAGGGTCAGCCTGCGATCAGTTGTGTGCCTTCGTATCCGGTAATTCCGGCCCGCACGATTTTCCCGACCGGTTGCGGATCGCGGAATGTGACCTCGGTGAAGCCCTCGGTGCGGCCCATGTGGGGGTTTTCTGTCAGGATGTTGCGGGTCTTGCCGACCTCGGCGGCCAGATGGGCCTGCACCTGTGCCTCGCCGGCGGCGCGCAGGCGGGCGGCGCGCTGCTTGATGATGGCGCCGTTGACGGCCGGCATACGGGCGGCGGGTGTGCCGGTGCGGGCCGAGAAGGGGAAAACATGCAGCCATGTCAGGCCGCATTCCGCCACCAGTTTCAGCGAGTTTTCGAACATTTCGTCCGTTTCGGTCGGGAAACCGGCGATGATGTCGGCGCCGAAAACGATGTCGGGGCGGACACGGCGGATGTCCTCGCAGAACCGGATGGCATCCTCGCGCGAGTGGCGGCGTTTCATGCGTTTCAGGATCATGTTGTCCCCCGCCTGCAAGGACAGGTGCAGGTGCGGCATCAAGCGGGATTCCGAGGCGATGGCGTCGATCAGGGCCGCGTCCGCCTCGATCGAATCGATGGAGCTGATGCGCAGGCGTGGCAGGTCCGGCACAAGGCGCAGGATGCGTTGCACCAGATCGCCGAGGCGCGGCGCGGCGGGCAGATCGGCGCCCCAGCTGGTCAGATCTACGCCGGTCAGGACGACCTCGTTGTAGCCCTTGTCCACCAGCCGCCGGATCTGCTCGACCACGACTCCGGCGGGGACGGAGCGCGAGTTGCCGCGGCCATAGGGGATGATGCAGAAGGTGCAGCGGTGGTCGCAGCCGTTTTGCACCTGCACATAGGCGCGCGCGCGGGTGCCGAAGCCGTCGATCAGATGACCCGCGGTCTCGGTCGCGGCCATGATGTCGTCGATGCGGATTTTCTCGGTCTCGCCGATAAAGTCGCCTCCGGCCAGTTCCTGCCATGTATCGGGCTGCATTTTGGCGAGATTGCCGAGGACAAGGTCCACCTCTGCCATGTTGGCGAAGGTGTCCGGCTCGGTCTGTGCGGCGCAGCCGGTGACGATCAGGCGGGCCCCGGGGTTTTCGCGGCGCAGTTTGCGGATGCGCTGCTTGGCGGAGCGCACGGCCTCGGCGGTGACGGCGCAGGTATTGACGACAACGGCGCCTTGCAGACCCGCATCGGCGCCAAGCTCGCGCATCGCCTCGGTCTCATAGGCATTCAGGCGACAGCCGAAGGTCGCGAAAATCGGGGGGGTGGTCATTTCGCGGTTTCCAGAAATTCCGCCGACAGCGTGCCGGAAGCGACAAGCATCGTCGGGCCGGTCATCCAGACGCCATCGTCCAGCCACTCGATCAGCAAATTGCCACCGTCCAGATGCACGGTGACCCTGTTGTCGCTCAGCCCGCGGCGCACGGCGGCAACCGTGACAGCGCAGGAGGAGGAGCCACTGGCCAGCGTATGCCCGACCCCGCGTTCCCAGACGCGCACGCGGATATTGGCGCGGTCGAGGACCTGCGCCACCTGCACGTTGGTGCGCTCGGGGAACAGCGGGTGGTGTTCCGTGGCGGGGCCGAGGGTGTCGAGGTCCGCGGCTTCGGCATCCTCGACGAAAAAGGTGCAGTGCGGGTTGCCCATGCCTGTGGCGACGGGGTTGCCGTCGATGGGGAGGGAGAGCGTGTCGATGTCGCGGGCCAGCGGGATGTCCTGCCAGTCGAGTTGCGGCGGGCCCATGTTGACGCGGATCAGGCCTTCGCCGGCGTTCCGGCAGGTCAGGTCGCCGCGTCCGGTGCGGATGGTGATTTCGGTCTCGCCGGTTTCCTCCATCAACAGGCGGGCGACGCAGCGGGTGGCATTGCCGCAGGCGCCCGACAGCGAACCGTCGGCGTTCCAGTAGTCCACGGCGGCGGTTGCCCCGTCGGCCTCGCGGATCAGGGCGAGCTGGTCGAAGCCGATGCCGAAGTGCCGGTTGCCGATCGCCCGCGCCAGCGCAGGGGTCATCGGGTTGTCGCGCCCGCGGGCGTCGATAACCACGAAGTCATTGCCCAGCCCGTGCATTTTCAGAAATGCCGGACCGGCGGAGAGGCGGGAGTCGTTTTCCATTTCCGCTATATACGCATTTGCGCGGCGACTTGCCAGACGGGCGTTGCGGCGGGAAAACAGGGTATGGCGGTTGTCTGTCGAACAATTTGCAGATTTCGCGGATTCAACGGAATTTCCCTCTTGACCCCAAAGGCCCACCCGCCTAGTTAGTCCCTCGTTGTGGGCCGGTAGCTCAGTTGGTAGAGCAACTGACTTTTAATCAGTAGGTCCCGGGTTCGGATCCCGGCCGGCTCACCACTTTTT
>JALSHL010000031.1 GCA_026982255.1 Paracoccaceae bacterium
GTGCTGACCGGCGGCGCGCCGGAAGGCTATGACGCGCATCTGGTGGCCGGACTGGTGGCGCGGGCCGACGGGCCGGTGATCCATGTGGCGCGCGACGACGCCCGCCTTGCGGCGATGCGCGAGGCCCTGCGGTTTTTCGCCCCCGACCTGCCGGTTCTGGAGTTTCCGGCGTGGGATTGCCTGCCCTATGACCGTGTGTCGCCTAATGCGGATGTCTCGGCGCGGCGCATGGCAACGCTGGCGGCGCTGGCGGACGGGTTCGCGCGCCGCTCGGTGGTGCTGACGACCCTCAATGCCGCCACGCAGCGGGTGCCGGCGCGCGATGTCATCGGCGCGTCGAGCTTTACGGCGGTGGTCGGAAAGCGACTCGATCTGGAGGCGCTGAAATCCTATTTCGCGCGCATGGGGTTCGCCCCCGCGCCGATGGTGATGGAGCCGGGGGATTTTTCCATTCGCGGCGGGCTGATCGATATCTTTCCGCCCGGCGCCAGCGGGCCGGTGCGCCTCGACCTGTTCGGCGATGTGCTGGACGGGGCGCGGCGTTTCGACCCCGAGAGCCAGCGCACCATCGAGAAGGTCGAGCGGGTGGAACTGGCCCCCGTGTCCGAGGTCATTCTGGACGAGGCCGCCATCGCCCGTTTCCGGCGCAACTACCGTCACACATTCGGCGCGGCAGGGGGCAGCGATCCGCTGTATGAAGCGGTGTCGGCGGGGCTGAAACATCAGGGGTCCGAACACTGGCTGCCGTTTTTCCACGAGAAACTGGAAACCCTGTTCGACTATCTGCCCGATGCGCCGGTGGTGCTGGACGACCGGACGGATGCGGCGCGGGCGGCGCGGCGGGAATCGGTGATCGACCAGTATGAAAACCGGCAGGCGGCCTTGGTCGAGAAAAACCACCTCGGCAGCGTCTACAAACCGGTGGCGCCGGATCTGCTCTATCTCGACGAGGCGGCATGGAGCGCGGCGATCGCGGGGCGGCCGGTGCGGCAGCTTTCGCCCTTGCCGCAGCCTCCGGGGCCGAATGTGATCGATGCGGGCGGGCGGATCGGGCGGAGTTTCGCGCCGGAACGGCAGGCGGAGGAGGTCTCGCTTTTCGGGGCGCTGGCCGACCATATCGCGGCGCGCAAAGCAACGGGGCAGGTGGTGCTGTCGTCCTATTCCGAAGGCTCGCGCGAACGCTTCGCCACGTTGCTGGCCGACAGCGGCGTGACCGGCGTGCGGAATATCGGCAATTTCCGCGACATCCCCGAAGGCAAGGGTGGCGTCTTCCTGACCGTCTGGGGGCTGGAAGCGGGGTTCGAGGCGCCGGAGCTGACGGTGATTGCGGAACAGGACGTGCTGGGCGACCGGCTGGTGCGCAAGACCCGCACGCGGCGCGCCGAGAATTTCCTGAAGGAGGCGCAAAGCCTGACCCCCGGCGATCTGGTGGTGCATATCGAACACGGGGTCGGCAAATATACGGGGCTGGAGACCATCACCGCCGCCGGTGCGCCGCATGAATGTATCGCGCTGGAATACGCCGGCGGCGACCGGCTGTTCCTGCCGGTGGAGAACGTCGAGCTGCTGTCGCGCTACGGGCAGGAGGTCGGGCTGCTCGACAAGCTCGGCGGCGGGGCGTGGCAGGCCAAGAAGGCGAAGCTCAAGGAACGCATCCGCGAGATGGCCGACAAGCTGATCCGCATTGCCGCCGAACGGGCGTTGCGGTCCGGCAAGGTGATGACCCCGCCCGAAGGCATGTGGGACGAATTTTGCGCCCGTTTCCCGTATCAGGAAACAGACGACCAGTTGCGCGCTATCGAGGATGTTCTGGGCGATATGGCCAGCGGGCAGCCGATGGACCGGCTGGTCTGCGGCGACGTGGGGTTCGGCAAGACCGAGGTTGCCATGCGCGCCGCCTTCGTTGCCGCCATGTCCGGCGTGCAGATCGCGGTGATCGCGCCGACGACGCTGCTGGCGCGGCAACACTACAAGAGTTTCGCCGAACGTTTCCGCGGCCTGCCGGTCAGGGTGCGGCAACTGTCGCGCTTCGTATCCGCGAAAGAGGCCAACGACACCCGCGAGGCAATGAAACGCGGCGAGGTCGATATCGTCATCGGCACCCATGCGCTGCTGGCCAAGGGGGTGCGTTTTGCCAACCTCGGCCTGCTGGTGATCGACGAGGAGCAGCACTTCGGCGTTGTCCACAAGGAGCGGCTCAAGGAGCTGCGCTCGGATGTGCATGTGCTGACGCTGACAGCCACGCCGATCCCGCGCACGCTGCAACTGGCCCTGTCTGGGGTGCGGGAATTGTCGATCATCGGCACGCCGCCGGTCGACCGGCTGGCCATCCGCACCTATGTTTCCGAATTCGATCCGGTGACCATCCGCGAGGCCCTGTTGCGCGAACACTATCGCGGCGGGCAGAGTTTCTATGTCGTGCCGCGGATTAGCGATTTGGCCGAGATCGAGGAATTCCTGCGCGAACAGGTGCCGGAAATCAGCTTTACCACCGCACACGGGCAGATGGCGGCGGGGCAGCTTGACGACAAGATGAATGCTTTTTACGATGGCAAATACGACGTGCTGCTGGCGACGACCATCGTCGAGAGCGGGCTGGATATTCCGGCGGCCAACACGTTGATCGTGCATCGGGCCGATATGTTCGGGCTGGCGCAGCTCTACCAGATACGCGGACGGGTCGGGCGTTCGAAAATCCGCGCCTATGCCTATATGACCACCAAACCGCGCGCACCGCTGACGCCGGCGGCCGAGAAACGCCTGCGGGTGCTGGGGTCGCTGGACAGTCTGGGGGCGGGGTTCACGCTGGCCTCCCAGGATCTGGATATTCGCGGGGCGGGCAACCTGCTGGGCGACGAACAGTCGGGGCAGGTGCGCGAGGTCGGCTACGAGCTTTACCAGTCGATGCTGGAGGAGGCGATTGCCAAGATGAAGGCCGGCGAACTGGAGGGCCTGTCCGAGGCCGACGAGGCCTGGGCGCCGCAGATCAACCTCGGCGTTCCGGTGCTGATTCCGGCGGATTATGTGCCCGATCTGGATATTCGCCTCGGCCTTTACCGGCGCCTGTCCGCCCTGTCCACCAAGGTGGAGCTGGAGGGATTCGCCGCCGAGCTGATCGACCGTTTCGGCAAGCTGCCGCGCGAGGTGAATACGTTGCTGAACATCGTGCGCATCAAATCGGCCTGTCGCCGTGCGGGTATTGCCAAGCTGGACGGTGGGCCGAAGGGGGCGACGATCCAGTTCCATATGGACAAGTTCGCCAATCCGGCAGGGCTGGTGGAATTCATCCATGCGCAAAAGGGGCTGGCCAAAGTGCGCGACAACAAAATCGTGGTGCGCCGCGACTGGAAAAGCAACGCCGACAAGATCAAGGGGGCCTTTGCCATCGCCCGCGATCTGGCGGCTCTGGCGCAAAAAACGCACAAAAAATAGGGCGTTCGGGGGAAACCGCGCCTTTTCGGGGGGAAATCTCGGGAGGGTTCGCCGGAAACCCTGTAGGATATATCGGGGTGGATATATCGGAAAAAAGCGGAGCATCGCGCCGGTTGTCCAGTACCGGTGTCATCCGGTAGAATCTTTTGCCATCAAGACGCTACCGAAACTGGACGGTAAGTCCTGGTTGTCTGCGTTGCCCGGCGCGATTACCCCGTTGGACATATAGTCCTGCCCGGCGAGGAAGGGTTATACGGGGTTTTTGTAAAATTTTCGTAAACATCGGGGAAAATTCCGAACGCTGCGTCAGGGTTGAGCGCCCACCGGCCTGTGCTAGGCTCGGCAAAACCCTTGCAACAGGAGCCCCCCGATGCCGCCCCGCGCCCCGATTTCCCGTCTGCCCACCCACGAGGTCACCAATATGCCGCCCTATATCGGCGATCAGGACCTCTGGCAGAGCGACACGGTTCTGCAAGAGGCCGTCGCGCGCGAGGGTGGCGGATGGGCTGCGGAGCGTCTGGCCGGTTTCGGCAAGGCGGCGGGGCGCGCGGAGGTTTTCGACCTCGCCGATCAGGCCAACCGCTATGCGCCGGAATTGCGGGCCTTTGACCGCTACGGAATGCGGATCAATCAGGTGGCTTTCCATCCCTCCTATCACGCGTTGCAGGATCTGGCGGTCTCGCACGGTTTGCCGAACTTCGCGTGGAACCATCCGCAGAAGGGGGCGCATGTGGCCCATGCCGCACTGAATTATATGCTCAACCAGGTCGAGGGCGGGGTGCTGTGCCCGATGGCAATGACCTATGCGG
This sequence comes from Paracoccaceae bacterium, assembly GCA_026982255.1. Lineage (GTDB taxonomy): Bacteria > Pseudomonadota > Alphaproteobacteria > Rhodobacterales > Rhodobacteraceae > NORP23. Next base: position 4,242 of record JALSHL010000031.1, read on the forward strand.
TGGTGCCGGCGTTGAAGAGCACGCCCGAGGTGGCGGCGGAATGGCTGCCACGCCTGTTGTCCACGCAATACGATGCCCGCGATATTCCGGCAGCGGAAAAGACCGGTGCGCAGATGGGCATGTTCATGACCGAAAAGCAGGGGGGGTCGGACGTGCGGGCCAATTCCACGCAGGCGGTGCGCGATGGCGATGTGTGGCGGCTGACAGGGCACAAGTTTTTCTGCTCGGCGCCGATGTCGGATGCTTTTCTGACGCTGGCCTATACCGATGTCGGGCTGTCGTGTTTTCTGGTGCCGCGATTCACACCGGACGGCGAGCGCAACATGCTGATGTTGCAGCGGTTGAAGGACAAGATGGGGAACAAGTCCAATGCCTCGTCCGAAATGGAACTCCAAGGGACCTATGGCGTCCTTGTCGGGCCGGAGGGGCGCGGGGTGCGCACGATTATCGACATGGTGCAGGGGACGCGGTTCTATTGCGCCTTCGGTTCGGCGGCGCTGATGCGGCAGGCGCTGGTGCAGGCGCTGCATCATACCGCGCATCGCTCGGCTTTCCAGAAACGGCTGATCGACCAGCCGCTGATGCGCAACGTTCTGGCCGATCTGGCGCTGGAGAGCGAGGCCGCGACAGTGTTGTCCATGCGGCTGGGCCGGGCGATCGACGAGGGGCTGGCAGGGGATGAAAACGCCGCCGCGCTGGCGCGGATCGGCACGGCGATCGGCAAATACTGGATATGCAAACGCGCGCCGGGCCATGTATTCGAGGCGATGGAATGCCACGGCGGCCCCGGCTATGTCGAGGAGAGCATCCTGCCGCGACTGCTGCGCGAAGCGCCGGTAAACTCCATCTGGGAAGGCTCGGGCAATGTGATCTGTCTGGACGTGCTGCGCGCCCTGCACAAGGACCCCGCGACCGGCGCGGCTTATATGGCCGAGGTCGAAAAGGCGCGCGGCATGGACGGCCGTTTCGACGCGGCACTGGACAGATTGCAGGCGGCGCTGGCAGACTCTGCGGATATCGAGTTGCGCGCCCGCAAGCTGACGGAAACCATGGCGCTTGTCTGGCAGGCGGCGCTGCTGCTGCAACACGCGCCGCAAGCAGTGGCCGATGCGTTTTGCGCCACGCGGCTGGACGGCGGTTTCGGCGGGGCCTATGGCGATTTGCCTGCGGACAGCGATTTCGACGCGATACTGGAGCGCGCTATTCCTCGATAAACCGCACCGCGCCGATGTGGTCGAGGTTGCGGTTGCGCTGCGCGTAGTCGATGCCGTAGCCGACGACGAACTTGTCGGGGATCTCGAATCCGATCCAGTCGGCGGAAATATCCACCTCGCGGCGCGAAGGTTTGTCGAGCAGGGCGCAGATTTTCAGGCGTTTCGGATTGCGGGTCTGCAACATGTCGGTCACCTGTTTCAGGGTGTGGCCGGTGTCAACGATGTCTTCAACCACCAGCACGTCGCGGCCTTCGATCTCTCCGCGGATGTCTTTCAGGATGCGGACCTCGCGGCTGCTCTCGGTGGAATTGCCGTAGGAGGAGGTTTCGAGGAAATCGATCTCGCACGGCAGGTCAAGCTCGCGGGCGAGGTCGGCGATGAACACGAACGATCCGCGCAGCAGGCCGATCACGATCAGCTTGTCGGTGTCGGCAAAATATTCGGAAATCTCGCGCGCCAGCGATTCCACCCGCGCGGCGATGGATTTGGCCGAAATCATCT
>JALSHL010000032.1 GCA_026982255.1 Paracoccaceae bacterium
CTACTGTCCGGCAGCAGCGGCGGCCTCTTTTGCCTCGGCTTCGCGGATCAGCGGCATGATCCGCTCGTTCAGCACCTCGCGGGTCAGTTCGCCGGTCTGGCGATACAGGATGGTGCCGTTGCCATCGACCACAAAGGTTTCCGGCAGACCGTAAACGCCCCATTCAATCCCGTTGCGCCCCTGCCGGTCCGCCCCCAGTTTGGTGAAGGGGTCCCCCAGTTCGTCGAGGAAGGCCTGCGCGTTGTCGGGCGTGTCCTTGTAGTTGATGCCATAGATGGTCATGCCGTCCGCGGTCATTTCGGTCAGCAGCGGGTGTTCGGCACGGCACGGCGGGCACCAGCTGGCCCAGAAGTTGACCAGCTTGACACCCGGCGCGTTCAGGTCGGTATTGGACGGGGGCGGGTCGTCCCGCATGCTGTCCAGAGTGATCGGGGGAACATCGCGCCCGATCATGGTGCTGGGCAGCACATTGCCGTCCTTGCGCACCAGACCGAAGAAAAACAGCCCGCCCAGCAGCAGGAAAATCAGCGGCGGGGCGATTATGGCCGGCTTGATTTTAGCCATTGCGGCGGGCCTCCAGTTTTTCCAGCGTTTCTTTCGACTTGCGCGCGCTGCGCAGCGACAGCCACGTCAGCAGGCCGGTTGCCACGATGGTCACGATATAGGCGTTGATGACAGTAGCGCCGTATTTTCCCAGTTCAGGCCACATTAGCGTGCCTCCCTTGCTTGCAAGGCGCGGATGCGCCGGTTGCGGATTTCGGTGCGGGTGCGCAGCAGCAGCAGCGCGATAAACAGCAGCACGAAGCCGCCGATCGCCACCAGCAGCGGCAGGTAGTAAACGTCCGCGACGTGTTCCTCCTTGTCCAGCGACAGCGAGGCCCCCTGGTGCAGTCCCTGGTTCCAGAAATTCACGGCGTAACGGGACAGGACGGCGAACACCGTGCCGACCATGGCCAGAACCGAGGTCAGGTCGGCGGCCTTGTCCTCTTCCTCGATCGCGGTCCAGAGCGCCATGTAGCCGAGATAGAAGATAAACAGCACCAGGAACGAGGTCAGGCGCGGATCCCAGGCCCAGTAGGTGCCCCACATCGGCTGGCCCCAGATGGCACCGGTCAGGATGGCGACAACGGTCATGACCGCACCGATGGGCGCCGCCGCCTTGGCCGCAAGGGCCGAGACATGGTGCCGCCGGATCAGCCAGATCAGCGAGGCCACGAACATCATCACCCAGGCATTGATGGCCAGCATGGCGGTCGGCACATGGATATAGATGATCTTGACGGTAGAGCCGAACTGGTCGGCCTCGGGCGTGAAGAAAAAGCCCCAGATCAGGCCGGTGACGATCAGCAGGGCGGCAGACACGCTGAAATACGGCAGGAGCTTGCCGGAAAAGCGCATGAAGCGGACTGGATTGGCGAATTCCCAAATGGACATGTCGAATTCCTATTCTGTGTTGCGAGGCAGCGCAATCGGCAGGCTATCACAGCTGCGTTAGCGCATGTGCATGCGTAATGCCGCAGCGGCGGCGAAAGGGGTCAGGGCTAGGGTGAAAAGGGTGATCCCCGCCAGAAGCAGAAAGGCGGGCATCGGATCGGCCCCGTCGGCGGCGGCGGAAACCGCGCTGGCGCCGAAAATCAGGGTCGGGATATAGAGCGGCAGCACCAGCAGCGACAGCAGCAGCCCGCCGCGCCGGATACCGACGGTGAGCGAGGCGCCGATCGCGCCGAGGAAATTCAGCGCCGGTGTGCCGGCGGCAAGGCTGGTGACCAGCCAGAAAAATGCCGGGTCGGGCAGATTCAGGGTCAGCGCCAGCACCGGCGCCGCGACGATCAGCGGCAGGCCGGTGGTCAGCCAGTGGGCAAAGGCCTTGATCGCCACCAGCCCTTCGAGCGGCATGGGCGAAAGGGTCAGGATATCCAGCGTGCCGTCCTCGAAATCCGCCTGGAACAGCCGGTCGAGCGACAGCAAGGTTGCCAGCAGCGCCGCGACCCAGAGCGTGCCGGGGGCGATTTGTGCCAGCAGCGAGGGCACGGGGCCGACGCCGAAGGGGACCAGCAGCACGACGATCAGGAAAAACGCAAGGCCCAGCCCCGCGCCGCCGCCCGAACGCAGCGACAGGCGCAATTCGCGTGCCAGCAGGGCGAGGGTGGGGCTCATGTCCAGTCCTCCGACAGGAAGGGATCGGCGGTTTCGGCGTGCTGTGCCTCGGTCAGCGGGTGCAGCAGCAGCTCCTGCGGGTTGGCAAGGCCGAGGTCGATATGGGTGGCGATCAGCGCCATGCCGCCCGCCGCGCAGTGCTGTGCAATGATGCCGGCAAAACGGGCGGTGGTTTCCACATCGAGCGAGACGGTCGGTTCGTCCAGCAGCCAGAGCGGGCGCTCCGACACCATCAGCCGCGCCAGCCCGAGGCGGCGTTTCTGCCCCGCCGAACAGGCATGCGCCGGACGGTCCCAGATTTCCGCCAGCGAGAATTGCTCCACCGCATCCTCGATCCGGCCGCCGAACAGGCCGGCCCAGAAGGTCAGGTTCTCGGCCACGGTCAGTTGCGGCTTGATGGCGTCCAGATGGCCGGCATAGGCGATCTGTTCCTGCACGGCATCGCGGTCACCGGACAGGCGGGTGCCGTTCAGTTCCACCTCGCCGTCAGCCTCCAGCACACCGGCCAGCACCCGCAGCAGGGTGGATTTGCCGACGCCGTTCGGCCCGCGCAGCATCGTTGCCTGCCCGTTTTCCAGCGAAAACGACAGGCCGGAAAATATCAGGCGGCCACTGCGATAGCAGGTCAGATCGGTAGCATTCAGACTCATGCTTCCCGACTACCCTATTTGTCCGCGAGGGGAAAGAGTGGTTCGGGCGCGCTTGACGCCGCATCGCACAAACTGTATACAATTGCACACAAAGCGGATTTGTCCCATTGTTCCCCGCGGGGATTCGGGGCATACGCACAGGGAATTCACCAACAAACAGCCATCGGAGGCCTGTATGACCATCCAAGTCGGAACCGATACCGCCAACACCCGCCGCGACCTGAAGGTCGGCGCGCAAACGGTGTCCTATTACTCTATTGCCGCGGCCGAGGCTGCCGGTCTGGGCGATTTCTCGCGTCTGCCGGCTTCGCTCAAGGTCGTGCTGGAAAACATGCTGCGGTTCGAGGACGGCAAGACGGTCACGCTGGACGACATCAAGGCGTTTTCCGAATGGGCAGCGAAGGGCGGCAAGAACCCGCGCGAGATCGCCTATCGTCCCGCCCGCGTGCTGATGCAGGATTTTACCGGTGTTCCGGCTGTCGTTGATCTGGCCGCCATGCGCGACGGGATTATCGAACTGGGCGGCGACCCGGACAAGATCAACCCGCTGAACCCCGTCGATCTGGTCATCGACCATTCGGTGATGATCGACGAATTTGGCAATCCGCGCGCCTTCCGCATGAATGTGGAACGGGAATACCAGCGCAACCTCGAACGCTACACTTTCCTGAAATGGGGCCAGTCGGCATTCGACAACTTCCGCGTTGTGCCGCCGGGCACCGGCATCTGCCACCAGATCAATCTGGAGTATCTGGCCAAAACCGTCTGGACCGATACCGACCAGAACGGCAACACCGTCGCCTATCCGGACACGCTGGTCGGCACCGACAGCCACACCACCATGATCAACGGTCTGGCGGTTCTGGGCTGGGGCGTTGGCGGGATCGAGGCCGAGGCGGCGATGCTCGGCCAGCCGATCTCCATGCTGATCCCCGAGGTCGTGGGTTTCGAACTGACCGGCGAGATGATGGAAGGCACCACCGGCACCGATCTGGTGCTGAAGGTGGTGGAGCTGCTGCGCGAAAAGGGCGTGGTCGGCAAGTTCGTCGAATTCTACGGCGAGGGGCTGGACCGTCTGCCGCTGGCCGATCGTGCCACTATCGCCAATATGGCGCCCGAATACGGCGCGACCTGCGGTTTCTTCCCGATCGACAACGAGACGCTGCGCTACCTGCGCGTTTCCGGCCGTGACGAGGACACGATTGCGCTGGTCGAGGCCTATGCCAAGGAAAACGGTTTCTGGCGCGGCGCGGACTACAACCCCGTGTTCACCGATACCCTGACCCTCGATATGGGCACGATCGTTCCGGCGATTTCCGGTCCGAAACGGCCGCAGGACTATATCGCGCTCGATGCCTCGGTCGAGGCGTTCAGGTGGCAGATGGAAAACACCTTCAAACGGCCGCTGGACAAGCAGGTGCCGGTGAAGGGCGAGGATTACACCATGTCCTCGGGCAAGGTGGTGATTGCCTCGATCACGTCTTGCACCAACACCTCGAACCCCTACGTCATGATCGGCGCGGGTCTGGTGGCGCGCAAGGCCGCGGCACTGGGGCTGACGCGCAAGCCGTGGGTGAAAACCTCGCTGGCGCCCGGTTCGCAGGTGGTGAGCGAATATCTGGAGGCCGCCGGTCTGCAGGAGGACCTCGACAAGATCGGCTTCAATCTGGTCGGTTACGGCTGCACCACCTGTATCGGCAATTCCGGCCCCTTGCAGAAGGAAATCTCCGAGGCGATTGCCGAGGGCGATCTGGTCGCCACCTCGGTCCTGTCGGGCAACCGCAACTTCGAGGGGCGGATTTCCCCCGACGTGCGCGCCAACTATCTGGCCAGCCCGCCGCTGGTCGTGGCCTATGCGCTGGCCGGCGACATGAATATCGACATCACCAAGGAGCCGCTGGGGCAGGACAGGGACGGCAACGACGTTTACCTGCGCGACATCTGGCCGACGACGCAGGAAGTGGCGGAACTGGTCGAGAAAACGGTGACCCGCGAGGCCTTCCAGTCGAAATATGCCGATGTGTTCAAGGGCGACGAACACTGGCAGAGCGTCGAGACCACCGACAGCCTGACCTATGACTGGCCGCCGACCTCGACCTATATCCAGAACCCGCCGTATTTCCGCGGCATGGGCAAGGAGCCGGGCACCATCCACAACGTGGAAAACGCCCGCCTGCTGGCTGTGCTGGGCGATATGGTGACGACGGACCACATCTCGCCTGCCGGTTCCTTCCCGCCGGATTCGCCGGCCGGCAAGTATCTGCTGGACCATCAGGTGCCGGTTTCCGAGTTCAACTCCTATGGCTCGCGGCGCGGCAACCACGAGGTGATGATGCGCGGCACCTTCGCCAATATCCGCATCAAAAACGAGATGCTGGACGGGGTCGAGGGCGGTTATACCAAAGGGCCGGACGGCAGCCGGATGGCGATTTTCGATGCGGCGATGGCCTATAAGGAGGCGGGGATCCCGCTGGTCGTTGTGGGCGGCGAGCTGTATGGCGCCGGCTCCAGCCGCGACTGGGCTGCCAAGGGCACCAGCCTGCTGGGGGTCAAGGCGGTGATTGCCGAGAGCTTCGAGCGCATCCACCGTTCCAATCTGGTCGGCATGGGCGTGATCCCGTTCGAGTTCACCAACGGCGACAACCGCAAGACGCTGGGTCTGACCGGCGACGAGACCATCACCATCGAGGGGCTGGAGGGCGACCTGAAGCCGCTTTCCGAGGTGCCCTGCACGATCACCTATGCCGACGGCACCAGCAAGACCATCGCGCTGAAATGCCGGATCGATACGGAGATCGAGGTGGAATATGTCGAGAACGGCGGCGTGTTGCACTATGTGCTGCGCAACCTCGCCAAGGGCTGAACAGGGCGACATTGAAACGGAACGGGCTGCCTGCGGGCGGCCCGTTTTTTCTTGCGCGGGGCGGGAAATGTGTTGATGTCAAAACATGTTTACGGGTCTACGCCCTAATATTATTGTTAAATTCTTAGAGTTGTGAAATATTGACCGTAGCTAGGGTGTAGACTCATAAATACCAAATGACGATTGCGGCGAGGTGAGCGGCTGCGAGGAAGGTTTCGGGGCATCGGAAGGTTCGCAACGACAACGAGCGCCAGTCTTTGAGACGGTTGAAGCAACGCTCGACC
>JALSHL010000033.1 GCA_026982255.1 Paracoccaceae bacterium
GCCCGGCAGAACCGGATCGGCCCCCGCACGGCGCAGACGGGCCAGCAGCTTCGCCGGACCGACCGCATCCAGCAGCGCCACGGCGGGGATGTTCAGCGACATTTGCAAGGCTGCCCGCGCGGTCAGGGTGCCGCGGAACCGTTTGTCGAAATTCTGCGGGGTGTAGCCGTTGAACGAGGTCGGGCGATCCTCCAGCAGGGTTTCGGGGTGGGCGATGCCGCCCTCGAACGCCAGCCCGTAGATCAGCGGTTTCAGGGTCGAGCCGGGCGAGCGCACCGCGCGGGTCATATCGACAAACCCGCGCCGCTCCGTGGCAAAGAAACCGGCCGAGCCGACCCGCGCCAGCACCTCGCCGGTCCGGTGGTCGGCAACGATGATTGCCCCCGACAGCGCCGCCGGCCCCTCGGCCACCGCGTTGCGCAACAGGTCTTCCAGCGCGGCCTGCAAGTCCCGATCCAGCGTGGTTGCGATCACGCTTTGCAAGGGCTGTCCGGCGCGCAGGAAATCCGCCAGATGCGGGGCCAGAACCGGAAAGGGGATGCGGGCGTCGGGCACAGGTTCACCCCGCGCGGCTGCCGCCTCGTCCGTAGGCAGCACACCGGCAGCGACCATGCGCGCCAGCACGCGATCCCGCGCGGCGCGGGCCTCCTCCGCATATCGGTCCGGTCGTCGGCGTTCGGGCGATTGCGGCAGGGCAACCAGCAGGGCGGATTCGGCAGGGGTCAGGCGGCGCGGCTCCTTGCCGAAATAGCTCAGCGAGGCCGCCCGCACCCCCTCGATATTGCCGCCATAAGGCGCGAGTTGCAGATAGAGCTCCAGAATTTCCCGCTTGGACAGTTGCCGCTCCAGCGCCAGCGCCACACGGGTCTGGCGCAGCTTCGCGCCCAACCGACCGGTGCCGCCACCCTCCAGCAACCGCGCCACCTGCATGGTCAGCGTCGAGCCGCCGGAGACGATCCGCCCTGCCTCCACTGCCTGCCCGACAGCGCGCAGGACCGAACGCAGATCAACACCGTGGTGGCGATAGAACCGTTTGTCCTCAAAGGCCAGTAGCTGGTCGATAAAGCGCGGGTCGACATCCCCCAGCCGCACCGGCAGGCGCCAGCGTCCGTCGGCCACCGGATAGGCGCGCAGCAACCGGCCCTCGCGATCCAGAACAGTGGCCGAAGTCTCCGGCACCAGCGGCGGCAGGACCGTTGTGCGCACCCATGCCTCGGCCGTCGCGAGCGTGATACCCGCGACGATCACCGCCACCGCGGCCGCTCTGGACAGCCGCCGTTTCACCCTAGCGTGCCGGCCGGATGATCACAGTGCCGGTATCGGTGCGCGCGCGATAGGCCGGTCGATACATATCCTCGACCGAGGCCGCAGGCTGGCGGAACGTGCCCGCAAACACCGCCCGCACCATATAGCCGAGGGTAAACGGCCCCTGTCCGCCCCAATCCACCGCCGCAAGGAAACGGTCCTCGCGGAATTCGGTGTTGATGGCGACATTGTCCACCTGCAACCAATCGAGCGCCGAAACCTCGCCGGACCGCAGCAAATTCGGGTTGTCGATCTCCAGCCCGGCGGGCAACGGATCGTTGACCATCAGGCGCGCGTCGATGTGGCGTTCCGGTGTCACCGTCAGCACCACAACCAGACGGTCGTTTTGCAGGATGGCATCGGGCGCGACCTCCGCCCCCTCCAGCGTGAAATAGCGCCGCGTAATGCGATAGCCGTTTCCGCCTGCCGGTTCGGCAAAGCGCGGCACACCGATGGTGGTCAGCACCGCATCGACGTCCTGCGTGCCGGTGTTCCTGACGACCGTTGCGCGGTCATCGCCAGCGGCAATGCCCCGCACGACCGGCCCGAGGGCAGGTGTGCCGTTGACAGTCACCGTGCCGTCATTGGCCTGTTCGATCAGCGCCCTTGCGGCCAGCAACGTCCAGACCTGCTCCTGTGTCGAACGATATGCGGAAGCATTTCGCGTCACCAGCTTTGCCAGACGGTTCACATCAACCGCATTGCTGCCCGCCTCTGCCGCCAGCGCCAGAACCGCCGCCGCGTCGCGCAGATAGGAACCGTAGTCGCTCCGCCAGCCGCCATCGTCCTGACGCGGATCCCTGACGGCACTTGCGGCCAGTCCGAACATCCGGTCCGCACGCTGCTGGTCGCCGTAATAGGCCAGCGCCGCACCGATCTGCGCCATGGCCATCGGGGTGGCGAAATCGCCGGACTTTTCATCCGCATAATATCGCAGATCCCCGACCGAGGCGAATTTCTCGCGCGCCAGAACCATCAGCGCATAGGCCAGCCCCTGGCCCGCATTCTCGAAATCGCGGGCGTAATTGACCTGATTGCGCAGATTGTCGAGCGCGGCGCGGAAGGCCTGCTCCGGCACCGCATATCCGGCGATGCGTGCCCGGCTCAGGAAATCGGTAGCATAGGCATCCAGCCACAGATCCCCGTCGGGCGGGCGCCACAGGCCGAAACTGCCGCGGGCGCTCTGGTTGGCGAGAATTCCGGTGATGGCACTGTTGATCCGCTCGTCTACGGCATTGCTTTCCGACAGCCCCATAGCGTCGGAAATTTCAGCAAAATACAGCAGCGGCATGGCGCGCGAGGCCAATTGTTCCGTGCAGCCATACGGATAACGGTCCAGCACCTGCAACAGCCCCGGCACATCGAAACGCGCTATCGGGCCAACCGCCAGTGTCGCGCTGCCCGTTCCTGCCACCATATCGGCCAGAACAGCGGCATCCAGCGTTATCGTCCTGTCCGGCGGCAGGAACAGACGGGTGGTCCGCACCACCTCGGGATCGTTCATCCGCACAGGCACCACCTGCGTTTTGCCCAGCCGTTTCCCATCCGGCGTCGTCAAGGTAACCGTCAGGCTGCCACTGCCGGCATTACTGGCCAGAACCGGCACCGAAATGCGGACGCGCCCCTTGTCGCCAAGGGTGATAGTCCGGCGCAACCGCCCCTCGGGCAGCACCAGCGCGCCACCGGCGGAAACCTCCAGCAGCATCTCGCCGCTCGGACCGAAGGCATGGGCCAGTTCGATCTGCACCTCTGTCCGGTCACCCGGAGCAAGGAACCGTGGCGGGGTCGCGGTGACCACAACGGGGTCGCGGACCAGAACGTCCTTGCTGGCCTGCCCGACGCTTTCGCCACTCCAGACCACGGCCATCAGGCGCACGGTGCCGTTGAAGGCGGGCATGTTGAAATCGGCGCGGACCATTCCGTTTTCATCCACCTCCAGCGGTCCGGCGAAAAACGCCACCAGTTTTTCCGTCGGCGGCGGCGCATTGCGCCGAGCCATGCCCGCGTCACCGCCAGAGCGCAACGCCCCGCGCACGCCAGACAGCCCGTCGATCAACTGGCCGTAAACGTCGCGGATTTCCATTCCCAATCGCCGCTGGCCGAAATAGTAGTCCGCCGCCTTCGGCGCGGTAAATCCGGTCAGGTTCAGAATCCCCACATCGACAGCGGCAATCGTGGCATAGACCGTCTGCCCCGCCTTGGCCCCGTCCACCTGCAAGGATGCCGTGAACACGCCGCGCGGCTCCACCTCGTCCGGCGTGGTGAAGCGCGCCGACAGCACCTTGTCACCCGGATCGACCGGCGCATAAGACAGGCCGATGGCGCGCGCAGGGTTGCGTTTGGCTTCCACATCCATCGGACGGATCAGCGTAGCAACGACATAGGCGCCCGCGCCCCAATCCGCGCTCACCGGCAGGGAAACAGTGCTTTCGCCCGCTTCGACATCCAGCGCCTGCATGGCAATCAGGCGGTCGCTTTCCACCCGCACCAGAACCTTGCCCGCATAACGCGCGTTCAGGCGCAGCTCCGCCACATCCCCGACAGCATAACGGTCCTTGTCCAGCCCGACCTCGAGCAGATCCGGCGTATCGCTGCCTGCGCCCGCACCATACCAGCCGACATAGAATCCGGTGCTTGTAACCGCGCCGGAGCCGCCCTTGTCGAACAGTTTCAACTCGTAACGGCCCCAATCCACGGCTGCCTCGATGTTTGCGAACATATCTTCGGTGGCGGACAGGTCGCCACTGGCAATGCGGGTGCGACGGGTGACAGGCTCGTAGTCCCAATACCCGTCCAGATCATACCACTGGTAGCTCGTCTCCACCTTCGACAGGGTCCAGCCGATTTCCGGCATGGCAATCCGGCCCGAGGCATCCATAGCGATCACCTCGAAACGCGCCAGCGCGCCCTCGTCCACGACACCGTCGAACAGGGGCTTCACCCCGATGCGCGGCGTATCGGGCAGGATCGGGCGGGTGATCCTGCGTTCCACGGGGCGACCGGCGGTATCCAGAACCCGCACGGTTGCCTGCATTTCCAGAACGCGGGTGGTCGGCTCCACCGGACCGAGCGGCAGGGGCAGCACCGCAACCCCGTTTTCATCCGTGGTGAAAGCCTCTCCTATGCTATCATACCACGGCTCGAACCGCTCGTTCTGCAGGCCGAAACGGTAACCGGGATACTCCGGCAGCCCTTCGACTGCCCGCACCACCGTATCGACCTCGATATCCAGCCCCGCTGCCGGTGCGCCATACAGATAGGCGGCGTCGATCCGGATATCCGGCACGCTGTCCAGCGCAATCGCGCCTTCGGGCAGGGTCAGGTCGAAATCGATCCGTTCGGGCAGGAAATCCTCGACCAGAAACGCCTGCGTCGCCAGTGCCGGAGCTTCGGGGTCGCCATAAACCCTCAACCGCCACGTTCCGCGTTGGGGATTTGACGACAGCGGCAGCGCATACATCCGCCCGCCGGCCCCCATATCCGGCACCACGGCGCGGGTATGTTCGACCCCGTCGGGCCGCGTTACAACCACCGTTACCGGCATATCGGCAATCGCCGCCGCCTGCGCATCGCGCGTCAGGATGGTGGCATAGACCGTTTCGCCGGGACGATAGGCCCCGCGTTCCGTGGTCAGGAACACATCGATTGGCGGCGGCGAGGCCCGCCCCGTCACACCGCGATCCGACAGGTCGAGCGCCGGACGCCCGAGGTTGATAAAGGCATAGTCATCCCCCGCCTGCGCAGTCAGCAGGGCCGGCGCGGCGCTTCCCTGTCCGCGCACCAGACCGGGGGCGAAACGGGCGTAACCCTCCGCATCGGTTTCTGCCGTGCCCAGAATGTCGTTCTTGGCGTCGATCAACGTGACAGTCACACCGGCGCGCGCCTCGGCGTCCGACAGGCCGCGCACGAACACATGCAGACCGTCGTTTCCTTTCAGGGTCTCGATCCCCAGATCGGTGACGATGAACCATTGCGTGGCGGCGGCCTCCCAGTCCTCGCCCTCGCCCGGCACGCGGGCCGTCATGGCATAGACACCCGGCTCCATCCGCGTCAGCGCGTCACCGACCGGCAACACGGTGGTTGTATCCTCGTTCAGGGTCGATACGACATCGCCCGTGCCCTCCCAGACCTGTTCGCCAAGCTGGTTACGCAAATCGCGTTCGTAGTAGTCATCCAGTTGCGTGCCGAACACGCCTTGCTGGATCACGCGCAACAAATTGCGATCCCCGACGCGGAATATTTTCAGCTCCACCGTATCCGTGTTGACCACGACCAGCGGAATCGCGGCGTCGATGCTTTTGGGCAGAACGTAGTTCCGGCCGACAAATCGCACGGAGGGCGCACGGTCGCGGACATAAAACCGCAAATCCACCGGCGCGGCCAGCTTCTCGCCCGAGACGGAGGGCAGGCCGGCCCGAAGGGTCATCCGGTAACGCTGGCCATGCTGCAACCCCTCGACACAAAGCTGCGCTCCGTCAACCTCGACCGGCAAGGCACCCGCGCCCTGCACGCGCACATAGGTGGAATAGTCCAGCCCGTTTTGCAGCAGTTCCTCGGACATATAAACACAATAACGGGGGCTGGCGGCATCGGCGTCGATCTGGTCTTCCAGCACCCGGAACCCGAACAGGCCAAGCACCCGTTCCAG
>JALSHL010000034.1 GCA_026982255.1 Paracoccaceae bacterium
GCGCATCGAAGCTGCCGTAATGGTCCATGTGTTCCGGGTCGATATTGGTGACAATCGCCACGGTTGCGGGCAAACGGTTGAAGGTGCCGTCGGATTCATCCGCTTCCACCACCATCCATTCGGAATCGCCCATCCGCGCGTTCGAGCCATAGGCGTGGATGATCCCGCCGTTGATCACCGTCGGGTCAATACCGCCACCATCCAGCAGCGCCGCCACCATGGATGTGGTCGTGGTCTTGCCATGCGTCCCCGCCACCGCGATATTGGATTTGAGGCGCATCAACTCCGCCAGCATCTCGGCACGGCGCACCACCGGCAGACCGTTCAGCCGCGCCGCGTCCAGTTCGGGGTTGCCCGGCTTGATGGCGCTGGAAATCACCACCACCTCGGCCCCGTCCAGATTTTCCGCCCGCTGCCCGACAAACACCTTCGCGCCCAGACTTTCCAGCCGGTCGGTGATTTTGCCGGCCTTCAGGTCCGACCCCTGCACGGTATAGCCGTGGCTCAGCAGCACCTCGGCAATGCCGGACATGCCGATGCCGCCGATGCCGACAAAATGGATCGGGCCGAGTTCATGCGGAAGGCGGGTTTCAGCGTTCACGTCAGTTTCCTTTTCCGGCCAGCATTTCCACCAGGATCGCCAGTTCTTTCGTCGCCTGCGGCTTGCCGAGCGCAAGAGCCGCCTGCGCCATGGCGCGCGCCCCGTCCTCGTCCGACAATATCGCCGCTATATGCCCCGAGAGGGTCTCGGGCGTAAAGACATTTTCCTGCAAAACAAAGGCCGCGCCGCTTTCCTCCAGCGGGCGGGCATTGGCGCTCTGCTCGTCGCGCACCGCAATCGCCAGCGGCACGAGGATCGAGGGGCGTCCGATCACGGTAATATCGGCAATCGAGGAGGCCCCCGCCCGCGAAATCACCAGTTGCGCCGCCTCCATGCGTTCCGGCACATCGTCGAAAAACGTCTGCACATCCGCTGCCACACCGATCGCCTCGTAGCTTTTGACCACCAGATCCAGATCCGCCAGCCGCGCCTGATGCGAGATGCTCAGATATTGCAACATCCCCTCGGGCAACATGGCAATCGCCTCGGGCACCACGCGCGACAGGATGCTCGCCCCCTGCGAGCCGCCCATCACCAGCAGGTGCATCGGACGGGTTCCCGGCGCCTGATAGGGCGCGCCCGCCTTGGCCAGAACCGCGCCGCGCACCGGATTGCCCGTATGCACCGCATTCGCCCCTGCCGGCAATTCCGTCGGCCAGACCGAGCAGGCCACCGCATCCACCCGCGTCGCAAACGGCTGGTTCACCCGCCCCAGCACACCGTTCTGTTCATGCACCATACGCGGCAAACGCAACAGATAGGCCGCCGTCATCGCCGGAATCGACGGATAGCCGCCAAAACCCACAACCACCGAGGGCCGGTCACGCCGCATGGAGCGCCACGCGCTGAACACCCCCGCCGCAATACGGAACGGCAACAGCAGCTTCGCCGGAATACCCCCGCGCGACGGCGTGGCCGAGGACACGACCTCGCGCTCCACCTCTTGCGGGAAATTGCCGGAATAGCGGTTGCCGCGCACATCGGTGGACAGCTTCACCCGCCAGCCGCGTGCCAGCATCTCCTCGGCCAGCGCCTGCGCCGGAAACATATGCCCGCCGGTCCCGCCGGCCGCGATCACCAGAAGCGGTTTTCTATTCATCGCCCTGCGCCTTGCCCAGAACCTCGCCCATATCATGCTGCGGCCGCTTGCGCGTCAGCGCCAGCAGGAACCCCAGCGTCATCCCCGCCGCCAGCAGGGAGGAACCGCCATAGCTCACAAACGGCAGCGTCATTCCCTTGGCCGGCAGCAGCCGCACCGCCACCCCCAGATTGATCAGCGCCTGCATCGACAGAAGCGAGGCCAGCCCGACTCCCGCCAGCCGTACAAAGGCATCCCGCTCGCGCACCAGCCGCAGCAATGCCCGCAGGGTAATGGTCAGAAACAGCGCCATGATCAGGAACACCAGCAACACGCCGTATTCCTCGGCCGCCACCGCAATGATGAAATCCGTATGCGCATCGGGCAAGGACCACTTGACCGAGCCCTCCCCGACGCCGACGCCGAAAATCCCGCCCTCCTGAATGGCATTGGTGGCAAAGCCGAGCTGCGTTGTCGGATCCAGATCGGGACTGAGAAACCCGTCGATCCGCCGCGCAAAATGCGGCGAGGTATTATAGGCCAGCGTTCCCGCAGCCGCCACGCCTCCGGCCAGTCCGACCAGCAGCCAGATCGGCGCGCCGGCCACAAAATACATCAGCATCCACGCCGCGACAATCAGCATCGCCTGCCCGAAATCCGGCTGCAACGCCAGCAACAACGCCAGCACCACAACCACCCCGAAGGATATGAGTTTACCCGGCGGCCCGTCCAGATCGGTGCTCGCCGACATCAGCCAGGCCGAAAACACCACAAATACCGGCTTCAGAAACTCCGACGGCTGCAACGAGGCAAAGCCGAGCGAATACCAGCGCACCGCCCCCTTGCCGTAATCCGTGCCCAGCCACGGCAGCAACAGCAACGCCAGAAACACGCCGAAAAAACCGATCACCGCCAGCCGCCGCACCGTCACCGGCGACTGCATTGACAGGAACACCATCCCCGCCAGCGCCGCCACCCCGAAAATCGCCTGCCGCGTGACATAGAAAAACGTCCCCAGCCCGTTGCGCTCGGCCAGGGGGGGCGAGGCCGCAAGCCCCAGCAGAATACCGATCAGGAACAGGCCCAGCACCGCCGCCAGCGACACCCTGTCAACCGTGCGCCACCATTTCGAGATCACCGGTTCCCCGGAACTGGCGACCACTGCGCCATATGCCATTTCTGTCATGAGATACCGCTCTGCCCATGTTTTGCCTGCCATCCGGCTTTCGCCCGTTTTCGGGTCTTGCCGGTATTGACGGGCAGTCTAGCCGGAATCCGGTGGTATTTCCAGAATTATCACCACGCGCCCCGACATTCAGCAAATATTCGCCCCGCAGCGTATCCTCCGGCCCCGCAACAAAACCACTAAACCGGTTTAGTGGTTTTTAAGGTCCGAAAAACCCGCCAGTAAGTCATTGTTTCAATTCGAAGTTACAGAACCACCAACATCCGGTTCGAAAAAATTAACCGGAAATTCACCGAACAGGCCGCTTCATTTCTCTCCCGCGACCAACGCCTCGAAGGCCTCGCCCCGCGCCTCGAAACTGGCAAACTGGTCGAAACTGGCACAGGCCGGCGCCAGCAGCACCACATCGCCCGCCCCGGCCTCGGCCTTTGCCGCCGCCACTGCCGCTTCCAGCGTGCCGGACACCACATGTGGCACCGCGCCCAGTTGCCCCGCCAGCACCTCCGCCGCCTCGCCGATCACATAGGCCTTTTTCACCCGCCCGAACAACGGCTCCAGCGGCGCGATCCCGCCCGCCTTGGCCTGCCCGCCGACGATCCAGCGGATATTGTCGAAGGCCGCCAGCGCGTGCGAGGCCGCATCCGCATTCGTCGCCTTGGAATCATTCACAAACCGCACCCCGTCCACCTCGGCCACGATCTGGCAGCGGTGCCGCAACCCGCCGAAGGAGCGCAACCCCTTCTCGATCAGCTTCGGCGCCAGCCCCAGCGTGCGACAGACCGCATAGGCCGCGCAGGCATTCTGGTGGTTGTGCGCCCCCGACAGGCCGGCAATATCGCGCAAATCGACGGAGGCCATCTGCCGCCCCTTGCGCCACTCCGCCAGAAACCCCTTGCGGGCAAAAACGCTCCAGCCATTGCCCTTCAGCTTGCGATCGACAGAAACCGAGATCACCGGATCCGCCGCGCCCGCCCCCTCGCGCATCAGATTGGCCAGATAGCGCCCCTCGACCTCGTCCACCCCGATGACCGAACGTTCCGGCCCGCCCTGCGTGAACAGCCGCCGCTTGGCCGCGAAATAGCCGCCCATACCGCCGTGCCGGTCCAGATGGTCCGGCGAAATATTCAGAAACACCGCCACATCCGGTTGCAGCATCCGCGCCAGTTCGGTCTGATAGGACGACAGCTCCAGCACCACCACCTCGCCATCCTGCGCCGGCTCCAGATCCAGCACCCCGACGCCGATATTGCCGCCCAGCTGCACCGGTTTTCCCGCATCCTGCAAAATATGGTGGATCAATGCCGAGGTCGTCGATTTTCCGTTCGATCCGGTCACACAGACCACGCGCGGGGTCTGGTCGAAATGGTCCCAGTCCTGCGTTGCATAGGAGCGGAAAAACAGGCTGATGTCGTTGTCCACAACCGCGCCGTGTTCCCACGCTTTTTCCACCGCCGGATGCGGTGCCGGATACAGATGCGGAATGCCGGGCGACACAATCAGCGCCCCCGTGTCCTCCCACGCCCGGTCCCGCGTCAGATCGCCGGTTTCGAACCCTTCGTCCGCGGCCAGCGCGCGCCGCTCCTCGCTGTCATCCCAGCATACCGGCGTTGCGCCACCGGCCTGCAAGGCCCGCGCACTCGCCAGACCGGAGCGTCCCAACCCCAGAACCCCGACCCGTTTGCCGGCATATCCCTGAACCGCAATCACCGGATTTTCAGCGTGGCCAGCCCGACCAGCGCCAACACAAGCGAGATAATCCAGAAGCGGATCACGATCTGGCTTTCACCCCAGCCGCGTTTCTCGAAATGGTGGTGGATCGGCGCCATCAGGAAAATCCGCTTACCGGTTTTCTTGTAATACAGCACCTGGATGACCACGCTCAACAGTTCGACCACGAACAGCCCGCCGATGATCGCCAGTACGATTTCATGCTTGGTCGCCACCGCAATCGCCCCCAATGCCCCGCCGAGCGCCAGCGACCCCGTATCGCCCATAAACACCGCAGCAGGCGGCGCGTTATACCACAGGAACCCCAACCCGCCGCCAATCAGCGCCGCGACAAAAACCGTCAATTCGCCGGTGCCGGCAACATAATGCACCTCCAGATATTCGGTGAAATCCGTGCGCCCGACCAGATAGGCGATAATCCCGAAAGACCCCGCCGCGATCATCACCGGCATAATCGCCAGCCCGTCCAGCCCGTCGGTAAAATTCACCGCATTGGCGGCTCCGACGATCACAACCATCACGAAGGGAATATAGAGGAACCCCAGATACAGCAGCGTATCCTTCAGCATCGGAAAGGCCAGATAGGCGGAAATATCGCTGCTCTGCAGTTGCATGACCCAGAAACCGGCGACGGCCGCAATCGCGAACCCCAGCGCCAGACGGACTTTGCCCGAAACCCCGTTGTGGTTCTGTTTCGAGACCTTCATGAAATCGTCCCAGAACCCGATGGCCCCGAAACTGTAGGTCACAAACAGCACCATCCAGACATAACCGTTGTCGAGCCGCGCCCACAGCAGCGTCGACACCAGTATCGCCCCCAGTATCAACACCCCGCCCATGGTCGGCGTGCCGGCCTTTTCCAGAATATGGCTCTGCGGCCCGTCCTCGCGGATCGGCTGCCCCTTGCCCTGCTTGCGCCGCAGCAGGTTGATCAGCGGCTGGCCAAAGATAAACCCGAACAGCAGCGCGGTAAAAAACGCCCCTCCGGCCCGGAAGGTAATATAGCGGAACAGGTTATACAGGTCGCCCCCGTCCGCCAGACCATTCAGAAAATACAGCATTACACGCCTCCGCTCGTCTCTAGCGCACGGGCATCGCCCAATTTGCGGATCGCGTCAACAAGTATCCCCGTTTTCGCCCCCAGCGACCCTTTGACCATGACCGTATCAACCCCTTGCAGCAGTGCGCCCATCCGCTCTTGCAACTCAGCGGAGTCCGCCACCCATTCCCCGCGTTTTTCCTCCGGCAGGGCCTCGAACAGCGCCTTCATCCGCGGCCCGACGCAATGCACCGTGTCGATTGCCGCCATCGCCGGATGCTGCGCCAGCGCGCGGTGCATGTCCATCT
>JALSHL010000035.1 GCA_026982255.1 Paracoccaceae bacterium
AGATTATTCCACGAAAATGGGGCTGTTCTGGACAGGCGCCATATTTTTTGTGCCCGGAAGATGATGCCGCACAAAAAAGGGCGGGAAAATCCCGCCCCCCTTCCGGTTTCGGTAACAGCTAGGGTCGCACGACGGTCCAGCCGTCTTCGTGCAGGGTCATGATCTCGATGACGCCGGCGGGTACAACCTCGGCGTATTCGGTGATCGGGGGGGCTTTGCCCTCCTTGCGGGTCATACCCTGGATGGTGTTGTTACAGGCCGCAAAGGTGACGTTCGGCATGCTCTGCCCGAAGGAGCGCACGCGCTCCAGCACCGGCGATGTGTCGGTGCGCAGCATGTGCAGACCGGCGTTGAAGGCAACGATGCGGATCTCGACTTCCTCGCCCTTGCCTTCGTAATAGCGGGTCACATTGGCAGCCACGTTCAGAACCGTGGTCATCTTCTGCGCGTTGTTGTCGCTGATTTGCAGGACCAGACGATGGACGCCGTCACCGTGCCCCTCGGCCTTGGCCGGAATGGCCGCCAGCAGAAGCATGGTCAGTGATGCCGCAATGATTTTCATTATTGTTTTCATGGTTTCCTCCCTTGTTGGAAAATCCAGCCTAATACCGGATCACACATGTGTGAAGTTTTTTCTTACAAAACATAATGTGTGAATATTATTATTTACAATAATATGCGTATGATCCCCGCGCACCAATCCGTGGAGCGCGGGGGCGGCAGCTCAGGCGTCGTCGTCCAGAATTGCCAGACGATACAGGTGCCAGGTGGCGTGCCCCAGAACCGGCAGGGTCACGATCAGCCCCAGAAACATTGGCACCATAGACAAAAACAGCACCACCGCGATGAAAAAGCCCCAGCTGATCATCACGACGGGATTGTTCAGCACCAGCGAGAAACTGGTGATCATGGCCGATACGACGTCGATCTCGCGGTCCACAACCAACGGGATGCCGATCACGGTGATCGAGAACAGCACGAAAGATAACACCCCGCCGGCAACGGTGCCCATGACCAGCATGGTTATCCCCTCGCGGGTGAACAGCAGATCGGTCGAGGTCATGACATTGGTCAGCGGCTTCAGTCCGAAGGACAGGGCAAAGACCAGATGGGCGATGTAGACCCAGATCAGAAAGATAAACAGCACGACAAAGGCCATCGAGGGCACCTGCCGTTTGCGTTCCGCGTAAATCGCGCGGAGCACGTCGCGCCAGTTGGTTTCCCTGTTGTTCTCGCGTAGCCGGCTGACCTCGTATATTCCGACGGCGATAAAAGGCGCGACAATCGGAAAGCCTGCCGCCAGCGGCACGATCGACCAGTCCGAGCGCCAGACGACAAACTGCATATAGAGCAAAATACCGACGGCGGCAAAAATCGCCCCGAATACCATTCCGTAAACCGGACAGGCCCGGAAGTCGGCCCAGCCCTTGCGCAATGCGACTTTGAGGTCGGAAAAATCAAGCTCCGCCACCTGCGGGAGCGGCACTCCTTCAGTTACTTCTGTCATTTGGTTTTCTCCCCTTGTTTTCGAAAAGTGTGCGCGATTATCCGGTTTCGATCAAGAGAGGCGGTTTATTTAAGGTTTTGTGAATATACGAAATTATTATGTGGATTTGACAGGCGCGCGGGAATCATACTACAAACGGTTCTGGTAAAATATCTTTACCGCCAGAAAAACAACAAGGGAGGGGACGTTTTCCGCCATCGTATAGCGACACTGGTTTTTAATGTTATCATGATGTTAGGCATGGCTTTGCCTGCATTTTCGCAAGAGGATCCCGTCGAGGGCGCCAAGGTTTTCAAGCGCTGCTTCTCTTGCCATATGGTCGGGCCGGACGCGTTCAACAGGACCGGACCGGTGCTGAACGACCTGTTCGGACGGCGTGCCGGAACTGTCGAGGGTTTCAAATATTCTGATGATATGCTGCGCGAAGGCGCTGGCGGTCTGGAATGGCACCCCGACACACTCGACGCATTCATCGAAAATCCGAAGGTTCTCGTCTCGCGCACCAAGATGCGTTTTTCGGGTATCAAGGATCCGGTCGACCGCAGCAACCTGATTGCGTTCCTGCGTCAGTATTCCGACAGTCCCGCCAATATTCCGGAGGCCGATCCGACGATCGTGCCGCGTGATCCGGATGTGGATCCGGAAATTCTTGCGATCACCGGAGACCCGGACTACGGCGCCTATCTTTCGGGAGAATGCACAACCTGCCATCAGGTTGACGGCGGTGACGAGGGGATTCCCTCCATCACGGGCTGGGAACCGGTGGATTTTGTGACGGCATTGCATGCCTACAAAAACAAGCACCGGAAGCATCCGGTCATGCAGATGATGGCCGCACGGCTGTCGGACGAGGAAATCGCCGCGCTGGCGGCCTATTTCCAGAACATCGAACAATAAAACCAACCAACAGGAGACTGACATGAAAATGAACAGACGCGGATTTCTGGGTGCGGGGGTGGCAACAGCCGCCACATTGAGCGCCCCCATGGTCCTGGGTGCCAGTCATGGCAAACCGAAGGTCGTGGTCATCGGCGGCGGTGCCGGCGGTGCCACGGTGGCCCGCTATATAGCCAAGGACAGCGACGGGATGATCGACGTGACCCTGATCGAGCCGACGCGGACCTACTATACCTGCTTCTTCTCGAACCTCTATATCGGCGGCTTCCGCGATTTTGCCTCTATCGGGCACAGCTATGGCACGCTGGCCGCGGAATACGGTATCAACGTGGTGCATGACTGGGCTGTCGGTGTGGACCGGGATGCCCGCACGGTAGCACTGGCCAGCGGTTCCAAGGTGCCATACGACAAGCTGATCATCTCTCCGGGAATCGATTTCGTTGACGGGGCGGTTCCGGGCTGGGATGTCTCGGCGCAGAATGCCATGCCCCATGCCTACAAGGCCGGCTCGCAGACGCAGCTGCTCAAGGCGCAGATCGAGGCGATGCCGCAGGGCGGTACCTTTGCCATGGTCGCTCCGCCGAACCCCTATCGCTGCCCGCCGGGACCCTACGAGCGGGTATCGATGGTGGCGCATGTGTTGAAGGACATCAACCCGACGGCCAAGATCCTGATTGTCGACCCGAAGCCGAAATTCTCGAAGCAGGGCCTGTTCGAGGAAGGCTGGCAGAAGCACTACAGCGGTATGATCGAGCGGATCGGACCGGATTTCGGCGGCAACAATGTTTCCGTGCGTCCCGGCTCGATGGAAATCGACATCGACGGCGAGGTCGAGAAGGTCGACGTCTGCAACGTCATTCCGGCGCAGAAAGCCGGCCGTATTGCCGAGCTTGCCGGTGTCACCGACGAGTCCGGCTGGGCGCCGGTGCGGCCGCAGGATATGCGCAGTCGCATGGACGAGAATATCTATGTTCTCGGCGATGCCAGCGCGCAGGGCGATATGCCGAAGTCGGGCTTCTCGGCCAACTCGCAGGCCAAGGTCTGCGCCATGGGCGTGCGCAATGTGCTGACCGGTTCCAAGACCTTCCCGGCGCGCTATTCCAATACCTGCTGGTCGCTGATCGACACCGACGACGGTATCAAGGTGGGCGCATCCTACGAGGCAACGGACGAGAAAATCGCCAAGACCTCGGGCTTTGTTTCCAAGACCGGCGAGGATGCGGCGCTGCGCAAACAGACCTACGAGGAATCCGTGGGCTGGTATGCGGGAATTACCGCCGATATGTTCGGATAACCCCCGTTTCCGGGCATATAAAGGAAAAGGGAGGCTGCGGCCTCCCTTTTTTTGTCAGCTGGCGGCGCGGGCCGGACCACCGGATTTGCTCCGGTTCGGACGGCGCCGTTTCTGGTTGGTGTGGCCGGCTGGATTGCCGCCGCCGCGGGTGCGGTTTCCACCGCCGCCGCCACGCCGTTTGCCCTGCCAGCCCTTGTTCGGCTTCTTGGGTTTCGGGTCCGGTCCGTCACGTTCGATCAACACCTGTCGCGTGATTTTTTCCACGGCCGCGAGTTTTTTCAGCTCGTCGGGCGAACACAGCGTAATGGCAATGCCCGAGGCCCCGTTGCGCCCCGTGCGACCGATGCGGTGGACGTAGTTGTCCGCCTCGTCCGGGAGGTCGAAATTGATGACATGGGTGATGCCCGGCACGTCGATGCCGCGCGCCACGATGTCGGTGGCGACCAGAACCTTGACGTATCCCTGACGGAATTTGTTCAGCGCCCGTTGCCGTGCGTTCTGGGCCTTGTTGCCGTGAATGGCCTCGGCTTCGACACCGTCGGTGATCAGGTTCTTGGCCACCTTGTCGGCGCCGCGTTTGGTGCGGGCGAAAACGATGACGCGCTCGACCTCGGGGGCTGTGACCAGCTCCAGCAGGCGCGGACGTTTCAGCGGTCCGTCGATCAGTTCGGCGCGCTGCTCGATCTTGGAAACGGTGGTGGCGGGCGGGGTTGCCTCGACCCGCAGGGGGTCTTTGAGGAAACTCTCGGCCAGACCGCGGACCTCTTTCGGCATGGTGGCCGAGAAGAGCGCCGACTGGCGGCGCGGGTGCAGGCGGGCGAGAATGCGTTTCACCGGCTGCACAAACCCCATGTCGAGCATGCGGTCGGCCTCGTCCAATACCACGAAGCGGGCTTCGTCGAGGCGGATTTTCTTGTCGTTCATCAGGTCTTCGAGTCGGCCGGGCGTGGCGATCAGAACATCGACGCCGCGGCTGATTTTCTTGATCTGGCCGGCGCGCGAAACGCCGCCGAGCACCAGACAGGTGGTGATGCCGGCGCCGCCGGAAAATTCGCGGAAGTTATCCTCGATCTGCACGGCCAGCTCGCGCGTCGGCGCAAGGATCAGGGCGCGGCAGGATTTCGGGCTGGGGCGTCCGGGCATCTGCAGAATGTGGTGCAGGATCGGCAGGCCGAAAGCGGCGGTCTTGCCGGTGCCGGTCTGTGCCACGCCGAGGATGTCGCGGCCGGTCAGCTGCGCCGGAATGGAAAGCTCCTGGATGGGAGTGGGGTGGGTGAACCCGGAACGGCCGAGCGCGTTCAACAGGCGTTGGTCCAGGCCGAAGCTCTGGAAGGTGGTCTTCGTCAAAATGTATCCCTTTGGGCTGTGTCAATGCCTCAAGACGCTGAAGTGCTTCGGGGGTACTGACGTGAAGGCTGGTATATGAGGGGTCCGGCGCGATAAATCAACCCCTTGCGGGATTCGTGGGCGGGAAGGGGGTGGTCGTGGCTGGCGGCGGTTGGCGGGGGGTTCATCTCCACTAAACTAGTTTAGTGGAGATGTTAAATCGAGGCAACCTATTGAAATAAATTTATAATATTGCCATGGAGGTCGAGAGGTTCCACGCCACGACACATCCACTAAACCGGTTTAGTGGAGATACCGGCGCGCTATGCCACCAGCAGCCGCTTCCCCTCGCGACGCAGCGGAATGGCGACAAGGGCGCTGCCAAGGCCGAAGCCATCCACCCCCCTCGCCGGTTTGTGCATCGAAGGCCGCGTTGTGGTTGGTGCAGAGCAACCGCCCGTCCGCCCCGACCACCTGATCGCCGCGGTGGTCGAGCGGCAAAAACTGGTGCGGGCAGGCGTTGACATAGGCGCGCGGGCCGTCTGCGCTGTCCAGCACCAGATAGGCGAAACCGCCGAGGCAGGCGCTGTGCAGGCCGCCGGCGATGTCGTCGATTTCGCACAGGACAGTGCCGCTGGCGGGGGCCTCCGGAAAATCGGTGTAGTGCATCAGGCGTCTTCGGAAATCACGCCGCGTTCGATCTGGTCGCGCTCGATGCTTTCGAACAGGGCCTTGAAGTTGCCCTCGCCGAAACCGTCGTCGCCCTTGCGCTGGATGAATTCGAAAAAGATCGGA
>JALSHL010000036.1 GCA_026982255.1 Paracoccaceae bacterium
GGGGACTGGCGGGGGGGGGTGACATCCACTAAACCGGTTTAGTGGATGTGTCGCACGCCGGATCGGGGGCGGTGCCTATGCGGGTGGAGGGGGTATTAACTGTGGTATTACAGCCTGTTATCCGAAATCGTTCAAAACCACTAAACCGGTTTTATAGATATGTCGGCCACAAAAAAACGGGCCGCGAAACCTCGCGACCCGTCAGGGTTCCGGTCCGGTCAGGCCGCTTTGGAGTCGGCACCAAACCGCCCATAGAAGCTCTCGCCCTTCTCGGCCATTTCGCGCAGCAGGGCAGGGGCCTCGAACCGCGCGCCGTATTTCGCCTTCAGGTCATCGCAGATTTCCACGGCCCTGGCCGACCCCAGAATGTCCAGCCAGCTGAACGGCCCGCCCGACCACGGCATGAAGCCCCAGCCGAGGATCGCGCCGACGTCGCCTTCGCGGATGTCCTCCAGCACGCCTTCTTCCAGCGCGCGCACGGCCTCCAGCGTCTGGATCATTGCCAGACGGTGCTTGATGTCCATGAAGTCGGGTTGCTCCGCCTTCGGCGGCCAGTTCTCGGCCAGACCTTCCCAGAGCAGCTGCCGCTTACCCTTTTCGTCGTAGTTGTAGAATCCGGCCTTGGCCTTGCGTCCCAGACGGCCCTCGCCGAACAGCTTGAACAGCACCTCGTCGGCGCTGTCGTCATAGGCATCGCCCATGGCCGCTTTGGTTGCCTTGGCGATTTTCACGCCGAGGTCGATCGAGGTCTCGTCATTCAGCTGCAACGGCCCGAGCGGGAAGCCGAGCTGCTTGGCCGCGTTCTCGATCATCACCGGCACGACGCCTTCGGAAACCATGCGCAGCCCCTCGTTGATATAGGGGATGATGCAGCGGTTGGCATAGAAGAAGCGCGCATCGTTGACCACGATCGGCGTTTTGCGGATCTGGCGCACGAAATCCAGCGCCTTGGCCACGGCGCGCGGACCGGTTTCCTTGCCCTTGATGATTTCGACCAGCAGCATCTTGTCCACGGGGGAAAAGAAGTGGATGCCGATGAAGTCCTCGGGCCGCACGCTGGCCTTGGCCAGTTCGCTGATCGGCAGGGTAGAGGTGTTGGTGGCGAATACCGCCTCCTCGCCGAGTTGCGATTCCGCCTTGCGGGTCACTTCGGCCTTGATGCCGACGTCCTCGAACACCGCTTCCACGACCAGATCGGCGCCTTGCAGGGCCTCGTAGTCGGTGGTGGCCAGCACGCGGTCGGCGATCTCCTGCGCCTTTTCCGCCGTGACTTTCTTGCGCTGCACGCCTTTGGACAGGATGTCCTCCACATGGGCTTTGCCCTTGTGGGCGGCCTCGTCGGTCCGGTCGATCAGCACCACCTGGATACCGGCCCGCGCGGCGACATAGGCGATGCCGGCCCCCATCATGCCGGCGCCGAGAATGCCGAGTTTCTTCACCGACTGGTCCGGCACATCGGGGCGCACCGCGCCTTTTTCCAGCGCCTGCTTGTTGATGAACAGCGAGCGGATCATGGCGCTGGAACTGGGGTTCATCAGAACCTTGGTGAACCAGCGGGCCTCGATCTTCAGCGCCGTGTCGAAATCGACCAGCGCCCCTTCGTAGACCGCCGCCAGCAGCGCCTTGGCCGCCGGATAGACGCCCTGTGTTTTCGAATGCACCATGGCCGAGGCCCCGACGAAGGTCATGAAACCCGCCGGATGGTAGGGCGCCCCGCCGGGCATTTTGTAGCCCTTCTTGTCCCACGGTTTGATGATGTCGTCATGGCTGGCGTTCAGCACCCAGTCTTTGGCCCGCTCGATCAGTTCGTCGGCGGGGGCCACCTCGTCGATCACACCGGCGGCTTTCGACTTGGCCGGTGCCAGCATCTTGCCCTCCAGCAGCAGCGGCGAGGCGGCCATGGCCCCCATCATTCGCACCAGCCGCGTGGTGCCGCCCGCGCCGGGGAAAATCCCGACGAGGATCTCCGGCAGGCCGATTTTGGCCTTGGGGTTATCGGCGACGAAACGGCGGTGGCAGGCAAGGCCGATTTCCGTGCCGATACCGGCAGCGGTGCCGGGCGAGGCCCAGGCCACCGGCTTGCCGCCCTTGTTGGTTTTCGGCTCCATACCCGCGCGCTCGATCTTGCGCAGGACGCGGTGGCCTTCCATGGTGAAGTTGAACAGCCCCTCGGCCGGATTTTCGCCCGCTTCCTCGCGGATCGCGCCCAGCACGTTCAGGTCCATCCCCCCCGCGAAATCCTTTTTCGCCGAGGTGATGACGATGCCCTTGACCGCATCGTCGGCCAGTGCCCTGTCCATCAGGGTGTCCAGCAGTTCGAAGCCCGCGCGGGACATGACGTTCATGCTTTTGCCCGGCACGTCCCATGTGATGAAGGCAACGCCGTCGGCATCCACGTTATATTTGAAATCTTCGCTCATGATCCCGCTCCTTACACACGTTCAATGATGGTTGCCGCGCCCATGCCGGACGCGATGCACAAGGTGGCCAGCGCCGTGCCTTTGCCACTGCGTTCCAGCTCGTCCAGCGCGGTGCCGATGATCATCGCGCCGGTGGCGCCCAGCGGGTGCCCCATGGCGATGGCGCCGCCGTTGACGTTGACCTTCGAATGATCCACATCGAAGGCCTGCATGAACAGCAGCACGACCGAGGCGAAGGCCTCGTTGACCTCGAACAGGTCGATATCGTTGATCGACATGCCGGAGTCGCGCAGGATTTTTTCTGTCGCGGGAACCGGTCCGGTCAGCATGATCGTCGGGTCGGTGCCGATCTTGGTCGTGGCACGGATACGGGCACGCGGTTTCAGGCCGTTGCGGATGCCGAATTCCTTGTTGCCGACCAGAATCGCCGCCGCGCCGTCCACGATCCCCGAGGAGTTGCCGGCATGATGCACATGCTCGATTTTTTCCAGATGCGGATATTTCAGCATGGCGACCTTGTCGAAACCGGGCATGACCTCGCCCATGTCCTTGAAGCTGGCCTTGAGCGCGCCGAGCGACTGCATGTCGGTTCCGGGGCGCATGTATTCGTCGCGGTCCAGAATCGGGATGCCGTTCTGGTCGCGGATGGTGATGATCGACTTGTCGAAGCGGCCCTCGTCCCAGGCGATCTTGGCGCGGCGCTGGGATTCCACCGCCAGCGCGTCCACGTCGTTGCGGGTAAACCCGTATTCGGTGGCAATAATATCGGCCGAAATCCCCTGCGGCACGAAATAGGTTTTCATGGCCAGCGTGGGATCAACGGCAATCGCCGCCCCGTCGGAGCCCATGGGCACGCGGCCCATCATCTCGACCCCGCCGGAAATATAGGCGCTGCCGCCGCCGCCGCGGATCTGGTTGGCGGCCATGTTGGTTGCCTCGATACCCGAGGCGCAGAAACGGTTGATCGAGACGCCGGGCACCTGCTCGTCGAAATCCGAATACAGCACGGCAGAGCGCGCCAGACAGCCACCCTGTTCCCCGACCTGCGTGACGTTGCCCCAGATCACATCCTCGATCTGTTTCGTGTCCAGATTGTTGCGGTCCTTGATGGCGTTCAGGATCTCGGCCGACAGGCGCACCGAGGTGACCTCCTGCAACGCGCCGTCCTTGCGGCCCTTGCCGCGCGGGCTGCGCACGGCGTCATAGATATAGGCTTCTTCCATCGTATCCTCCGTTGGAAATCAGGCCCGGTCGGCTGGCGAGCCGGGCATCAGGTCATAAGGGTGTTTCCAGCCCGGTTGTGCCGCGATGCGGTCCAGCCAGGCGTCGATATTGGCGTAGTCTTTACGGTCGAACCCGAAAGGTTCGGGGTAATAGAGATAGCCGCAACAGGCGGTATCGGCGGCCGAGATCGCCTCGCCCACTAGCCAGTCGCGCCCTGCAAGCGCGGTGTCCAGCGTGGCATAGGCCGATTTGAGCCGCCCCTGCATGAAGTCGATCACCGGCTGCGGGCGCTTGTCTTCGGGCAGGAAGTTCATCAGGAAACGGGTCATACCCGCCTGCGACGAGAGTTTGTGGTTGTCCCAGAATATCCAGCGCAGCACTTCCAGATGCTCGCGCTTGTCCCTGCCGCCGAGCTTGCCGGTCTGTTCGATGATGTATTCCTGGATGGCACCGGATTGCGTCAGGGTGAAATCCCCGTCCACCAGCACCGGAACCTCGCCCATCACGTTCATCTCGCGGTATTCGTCGGTGCGTGTCGTGCCCTTGAAAAAATCCACATAGACCGGTTCCCATTCCACGCCCGCAAGGGTCATGGTCAGCGCCGCCTTGTAGGCGTTGCCGGATTCTCCGAAACAATAAAGCTGCATCGTCATCTTGATCCTCCCCGGTTGCGCCTGTGTCCGGCGCCGTTTTCGAGTATTTTGGCAAAGAAGAAAGCCTTAACCCTTTCTTAACCAAGCGGCGGCATTGTGTCCCTGCGGTACAGGCTGGAGAGCCGATGGCCGTCAAAGAAGAAGCCGCCCCTGTCATCCGAACCCTGTGGCAGGGGCGCGCTCTTTTTTGCCTGAATATCCATAGTGCTACAGATCCCTCGCGATCAGTTCCTTCATGATTTCGTTGGTGCCGCCGTAAATCCGCTGCACCCGCGCATCGGTCCACATTTCGGCGATCGGATATTCCTGCATGTAACCGTAGCCGCCATGCAGTTGCAGGCATTCGTCCAGCACCTGGCATTGCAGGTCCGACAGCCAGTATTTGTTCATTGCTGCGGTTTCCACGGTCAGCTCCCCGTTCAGGTGCGCGCTAATGCAGGCGTCAAGGAAGGTGCGGGCGACCACGGTGTTCGTTTTGGCCTCGGCCAGTTTGAAACGGGTGTTCTGGAATTGCGTCAGCGGGCCGCCGAAGGCCTCGCGTTCCTTGCAGTAGTCAATCGTCAGGGCCACGCCGCCCTCCATCGCGCCGACCGCGCCGCAGCCAATGATCAGCCGTTCCTGCGGAAGCTGCTGCATCATCTGGTAGAACCCCTGACCCTCCTCGGTGCCGAGCAGGTTTTCCGGCGGGATTTCCACGTTGTCGAAGAACAGTTCCGAGGTATCCGCCGCCTTCAGCCCGATCTTGTCGAGGTTGCGGCCACGGGTGAAGCCCTTGCCCTCGGCCTCGGCGGTTTCGACCATGATCAGGGATACGCCTTTCGCCTTTTCGTTCGGGTCGGTCTTGCAGGCCACAAGGATCAGGTCAGCGTGCTGCCCGTTGGTGATGAAGGTTTTCGAGCCGCTCATGCGATAGACATTTCCGTCCATGATGGCGCGGGTCTTGATATTCTGCATGTCCGAGCCGCCCGAGGGTTCGGTCATCGCCAGCGCCGCCACCAGTTCGCCGGTGGCCATTTTCGGCAACCAGCGCTGTTTCTGTTCCTCGGTGCCGTATGCCAGAATGTAGTGGGCGACGATGCCGGAATGGATGCCGTTGCCCCAGCTGGCCAGATTGGCGCGCGCAGCCTCCATGATGATGACCGATTCATGGCCGAAATCACCACCCGCCCCGCCGTATTCCTCGGGGACGGAGGCGCAGAGCAGGCCGAGCGCGCCGGCCTCCTGCCATGTTTCGCGGTCCATCTCGCCCTGTTTGCGCCATTTTTCGAAACGGGGCGCCCATTTTTCGGCGATGAACCCGCGGGTCATTTCCTCGAGCATTTTATGCTCGTCTGTCATCCATCCGGATTCGAGATTGTGAAATGCCATCGGTTCACCCCTGTTTACGGACTAGAAATTTTCGGCCGCCAGCCCCATCACCGGATCCGCTCCGGTCTGGATGCGGGCAAGGCGAAGGGCGGTTTCCGGCAACGATCTAGCCATGTAGTAGCG
>JALSHL010000037.1 GCA_026982255.1 Paracoccaceae bacterium
GTGCCCGAGAGGATCGAGGCAACGTTGAACAGGGATTCGCGGATGGATTCCTCCAGCGGGGCGCCCTCGTCGAAAATGCGGAACAGGGCGACGACGACGACCAGAGCGGCGGCGAGGGCCAGAAAGGCATGGACCTGCGTATCGCGCAACAGCGGTCTGGCCGTGCCGTTGAGCATCTGCACATAGCGCACGAAAGGCAGGCTGGCAAGGATCATGAACACCGAGGCGACATATTCCGGTGCCCCCTTGAAGGCACCGAAAGAGGCGTCGTAATTGGCGAAACCGCCGGTGGAAAGCGTGGTCATGCCGTGGACAACCGCATCGAAAAAATTCATACCGGTCATGGCAAAAGCGACTGCGGTCACTGCGGTCAGCCCGACGTAGATAACGGAAATGGTGCTGGCAATCTCGGCAGCGCGGGGCAGGACCTTGCCCATGGTCTCGAATCCTTCGGAACGGAAGGCCTGCATACCGCCGACTTTCAGGGTCGGCAGGAAAGCGATGGCGACCACGATAATCCCTATACCGCCGAACCATTGCATCAGACCCCGCCAGAGCAACGTGCCCTTCGGCAGGTCGTCAAGGCCGTTGATTACCGTGGAACCGGTGGTGGTGAGGCCGGACATGGCCTCGAAAAACGCATCGGTGTAGCTGAGGTTCGGCGCGCCGATCCAGAAGGGAATGGCACCGAACAACGGCAGCACCAGCCAGCTGAGCGTGGTGAGCAGAAAGGTCTGGCGGATGGTCAGGCCGACCAGCGAGGCATTGGCGGTGGCCAGCGAGACAACGCCGCCAAGGACCACGGTAATCAGGGCGCTTATGGCAAACGTGCCGGCGGACCCGTTGTCGAGAAAGAAATCCAGCGCGGCAGGCACCAGCATGAACAGCCCGAAAGCCGTCACCAGTAAGCCGATTGCGTATCCTACGGGTCT
Source organism: Paracoccaceae bacterium (assembly GCA_026982255.1). GTDB lineage: Bacteria > Pseudomonadota > Alphaproteobacteria > Rhodobacterales > Rhodobacteraceae > NORP23. The sequence goes on from JALSHL010000037.1 coordinate 933, forward strand.
GAAGTCGATCATTTGCGCAGGCTTGGCCTTTGCGGGCCGGAGTGTCAAGTATTTAGCCCTTCAACACCCGCGAGCGCGCAAAGCAAAACCGGCGCGCCCGGGGCACGCCGGTCCGGGCCGTTGGCGGGCCGGTCAGCCCCCGCGATTGGTCGGGTTGCCGATGATGTCGAGGAATTCCTTGCGCAACTCGCGGTCCGTGCGGAAATCGCCAAGCATGGTTGAAGTCACCATGGAAACGCCCGGTTTGTGGACGCCGCGGGTGGACATGCAGTGGTGTTCGCCCTCCAGCACCACGGCCACGCCTTTGGGTTGCAGCACGTCGAACAGGGATTGCGCGATCTGGGCGTTCATTTTTTCCTGCACCTGCAAACGCTTGGCAAAGGCATCGACGACACGGGCGAGCTTGGAGATGCCGACGACGCGCTCGGTCGGGATATAGCCGACATGGGCGACACCGATGATCGGGGCCATATGGTGTTCGCAATAGGATTCGTAGCGAATGTCGCGCAGAACCACCATTTCGTCGTAGCCCTCCACCTCGCCAAAGGTGCGCTGGAGCATTTCGACGGGATCCTCGTCATAGCCGCGGAACCACTCCAGATAGGCCTTGGTCACGCGCTTGGGTGTGTCGAGCAGGCCTTCGCGGTCCGGGTCGTCACCGGCCCAGCGCAACAATGTGCGAACGGCGTCTTCCGCTTCCTGTCTTGAAGGTCTGTCAACCACTATGCCGATGTCCTCTTCGTCCGTAATCTTCGGGTCATAAACATTCATGGTGTATTTCTCCTGTTAGAGCAACGCAAGGTGACAGGCAGTATATTCCGCACATTTGATCCACCTCCGGTTTACAAACTATTTACCCTTCGCCCTTAAATCTTAACAAATAGTTACCAAAAGGGGAATGGTTAATTTTTAATTAAACCTAAAGATGTGTCCTTTGCCTTATCGAGCGCCTGCTCCACATCGGCCAGAAGGTCGTTAACATCCTCTAATCCAACAGAAAAACGCACGAGACCGTCGGAAATACCCAGATCCGCCCGCTGTTCCGGCGATAGACGCTGATGCGTTGTTGTCGCAGGGTGGGTCACAATCGACTTGGCATCGCCGAGGTTGTTCGAGATCACGGGAATCGCCAGCGCGTTCAGAAACCGGAAGGCGGCCTCCTTGCCGCCGGCAAGGTCAAGAGACAGGACGGTGCCGCCCGCGCTCATCTGTCGGGCCGCCAGCGCGTGTTGCGGATGGCTGGTCAACGTTGGATAGATCGTGCGGGCCAGCACGGGGTGGCTCTCGACTGCTTGGGCGATAGCCAGCGCAGTATCGGCCTGTGCGCGACAACGCAGGTCGAGCGTTTCCAGCCCTTTCAGCATGACCCACGCGTTGAACGGGGACAGCGCGCCGCCGGTGTGCTTCATGTAGTTGAGGAAATCGCCGTTGATGAAATCGGCGCGCCCCAGCACCACACCGCCGAGGCAGCGCCCCTGCCCGTCGATGTGTTTGGTGGCGGAATAGACGACGACGTCGGCGCCGAGGTCCAGCGTGCGCTGGAAAACCGGCGTGGCGAACACATTGTCCACAACAAGGAGCGCCCCGGACGCATGGGCGATTTCGGCCACGGCGGCAATGTCTATGACCTCCAGCGTCGGATTGGAGATTGCCTCGACAAAGGCGAGTTTGGTGTTCGGGCGCATGGCAGCGTGCCACGCGTCAAGGTCGGTGCCGTCCACGAAGGTGACCTCGACCCCGTATTTCGGCAGCAGGTTTTCGAGGATGAACAGACAGGAACCGAACAGCGCCCTGGCCGAAACCACATGGTCCCCCGCCTGTAGCTGGCTGAACAGCGCGCCATTGACCGCAGCCATGCCGGAGGCGGTGGCGAAGGCGGCCTCGGCCCCCTCGATGGCAGCGATGCGGTCCTCGAACATCGCGACGGTCGGATTGGCGTAGCGGGCGTAGATATATTCGTCCTCGCCACATTCGATAAAGCGGGCCTCGGCGGCCTCGGCGTTTTCGTAAACGAAGCCCTGTGTGAGGAAGAGCGCCTCGGAGACCTCGCCGTATTGCGAACGGCGGGTGCCGGCATGCACGAGTTTCGTGCGGGTGTTCCATGTATCTGTCATGCTGTTTTTCCGGAAATTCCGGCCCTTTCGTGTTACGCGATCGGGGCGTTTCGGGCCTCGACCTCTTTAGCGGCATGTTTAGCGTGGCCCGCAATCCAGTCCTACAAATCGCCACAGAGGTTTCTTACGGAGACGCGGCGTTATCGTCAAGCAGGCTTGCCTAAATCGTGAAAACTGCCATCCTTTGCCAAAACCGGAGGGAGTGACCATGACGAAACCTGTCGAATTGTATTACTGGCCGACGCCGAACGGCTGGAAAATCACCATTGCGCTGGCCGAGATGGATCTGCCGTATAACCTCAATCTGGTGAACATCGGAGCCGGGGAACAGTTCGAACCGGAGTTTCTGAAAATTTCCCCCAACAACCGGATGCCTGCGATCATTGATCCAGAAGGGCCGGACGGGGAACCCATCTCGGTTTTCGAGAGCGGGGCGATATTGCAGTATCTGGCGCGCAAGACCGGCAGGTTTTACGGCCGCGACGAACGCGGGCGGGTCGAGGTCGAGCAATGGCTGATGTGGCAGATGGGCGGGCTGGGCCCGATGGCGGGACAGACGCACCATTTCCTGAAATACGCACCGGCGATGGATCCGCCCCACGACCTGCCCTATGCCAAGGACCGTTACCGGAACGAAACCGCGCGGCTTTATGGTGTGCTGGACCGGCGGCTGGCGGATCGGGAGTTTGTGGCGGGGGAATATTCGATTGCCGATATGGCGATCTGGCCCTGGGCGAGCCTGTGGGAAGGGCAGGAGCAGAATATCGACGATTTTCCGAACATGAAGGCCTGGCTGGACCGGGTTTACGCCCGACCGGCGGTGCAAGCGGGGCGCGCGGTCGCCAAGGAGCGGCGCGGGAATTTGCAGACGGACAAAGACGCGCAGAAAGTGTTGTTCGGCAAGAAATAGGGACGGATGTCGCGCAGTTGTGATCGGGTGTCAGAGGGCCGGATGTATATTGTTCCGGTTACGGCAGCTAGAATTGCCGGAAATTGCCGATACCGGAGATACCGCATGAAATTCCTGAAGATCACCACTGCAACCGTAACCGCGCTGGCGCTGGGTGCCGGCATAACGATGGCATCCTCGCATGGCAACAAATATGTGATGAGCGCCCCGCTGAACGGGCAGACGTTCATCATGTACCAGAACCATTTTTCGCTGTATTTCTATGCCAATGATGAACCGGGAGTTTCGAAATGCTATGGCGAATGTGCGGAAAAATGGCCACCCGCGATCCTGCCGGCGGATACGCCGATGCCGGAAAGCTATACGCTGATCCCGCGCAAGGATGGCAGCATGCAGATTGCCTACAAGGGACGGCCGATGTATCTGTATTCCGGTGACAAGAAGATCGGCGATATCAACGGCGTCGGGCTGGGCGGTGTCTGGGAGTTGGCGATTCCGTTTTAAGGTGCGGGGCCCCGGATCCTGTATGTGATCGGATGCCGCGGCGGCGTATGTATATTTCTGCGGACCGGAATGCTAGAATCCCCCATAAACCCGAAAACCGGAGTTTCCCCGATGAAACTTGTGATCTTTTCTTCTGTCGTGATAACCGTCGCGGTTATCGGAGGCGCGGCATTTCTGGCCGGATACAATGCCGCCCCGCCAGAACGGGCGCCGGCCGATGCGGTCGCCTTTGTCATGAACCGGAACCACTATTCCCTGTATACCTATGACGGTGACGGTGTTGGTGTGTCGAACTGCTATGACGCCTGCGCCGAGATCTGGCCGCCGACTATCGTGCCGGAAGGTGCGGAAATACCGGCGAGCTATTCGCTGGTCGAGCGGCGGGACGGCACCATGCAGCTGGCTTACAAGGGCCAGCCGCTTTATCGCTATTCCGGCGACAAGGAAATCGGCGACGTTTCCGGCGACGGGGTGGACGGGGTCTGGCGGCTGGCCAAACCCGACTGACCGGGACGTGGACCTATAACGGGATCGCCAGCACCTGTTCGACGGCCTGTGCGGCCTCCCTGCCCTTTTTGACAAAATGCTCGGTGAAAAAGGCGATATGTTCGGCGTTGTTGTGGAAATGGTGCGGGGTCAGCGAGACGCTGAACATCGGCACGTTGGCCTCCAGCTGTGCCTGCATCAGGCCGTTGACCACGGCGGCGGCAACGAAATCGTGGCGATAGATGCCACCATCCACCACCAGCGCCGCGACGACCACGGCGTTGTAGCCTTTGAAGGCGAGGCGTTTGGCCAGCAAGGGGGCCTCGAATGCGCCGGGAATTTCGAAGGTTTCCACCTGCCAGTCGAGGGCATTTTCCGTCATATGCAGTTTGAAACCGACCTCGGCCTGATCGACGATATCGCTGTGCCAGCGCGCCTTGATAAAGGCGATTTTCGGGGTTTGTGTCATGGTTTTCTCCTTCAGTCAGACACCAACCCAGAGCAAACGGAGCGCTGTTGCGCCCATTCTCTTCCATCCGGACTTTAACCGTCGGCTCCGGAATTCCACCGGTATCTGCTGTCACCCCTTTCGGGGCCGCTCGCGGGCTGTCACCGCC
>JALSHL010000038.1 GCA_026982255.1 Paracoccaceae bacterium
TCGCCCCCGCCGAACCGGAACCGCATCCCGCGCCCCCGCCGGCACCTCCGCCCCCGGGCGGGGATCTCGCCGCCCGCGTCCTCTCGCTCCTCGGTCCGACCCCGATCCCCGAGGACATGCTGATCCGCGAAACCGGCCACCCCTCCGCGGCCGTCCTATCCACCCTTGTCGACCTCGAAATCGCGCAGAAAATCACCCGTGCCGAGGGCGGCACCGTCGCCCTACAGACGCGCGATCCAGCTGCGTAGGATCGCCTGCTCCTGCCGTCTGGCTTTTCCCGCCCAGGTCCGTGCCCCGCGCGGCCGCTCGCGCTCGGCCATCGGAATAGCCGCCCGCCGCGCCAGATCGGCCGCGAATATCGCGAACACATGTTTTTGCCCGCCCTTTTCGATATAGCCCGCCAGCGCATGGGTGAAATTCAGGCTTCCGGTCTTGGCAAAAACCTTCACATCCCCCGTATCCACCAGATTTCCCTGCGCATCCAGTATCTTGTGCGCCTTCAACACCCCGTCCAGCTGCCGCTTCGCCCGCGGAGTCCCCAGCATCGTCGCCATATCGCGCGGCGAGACTCGCGCCCGGTCCGTCAGCCCCGAATGGTTCCGGAACCCCGGATTGACCCCGCCCAGATTGAGCGCCGCCCAGCGGTCCATCAGCCCCGAGGATTCCTGCAAGCTCCGCGGCTTCTGCCCCAGCTTTTGCGAGGCCGTCAGCCCCAGACATTCCGCCGTCATATTGTTGGAATACTTCAGCATCCAGCGGATCACCTCGTCCAGCCGGTTGCTCTCGAACCGCGCCATCTCGACCGCTTCGGCAGGCGCCGTGCCGCGCCGGTGCGCCGGCAGGATCAGCCCCGCCGCCCCCGCCAATGTGCGAAACACGTCGCCCACATAATCCGCCGGCTGGCGCACCGGCAACCAGCGCCCGCCCTCCTTGCCAAGTGCCGAGCGCGCCACCGACCAGCGGTCCCGCCCGTTCACCTCGCTATAGCGGAACACCGGCGCCCCGCGCTCCTCGTCGCGAATGGCAACCCAGTTCACCAGCGGCCGCACCGTTTCCCCGCGCGCATCGAGGCTCAGGCGATAGCCCTCCACCCCCTGTTTCCACTCGAAATACACGCGGTTGAAATTCAGGTTCAGCCCGCCAACCGCCGCATTATACCCCACATAATCCGGCTGCGTCGGGTCGATCTCGTCGATCTCCGGCAGGGCCGACCCATCGACATAAAACCGCCCCGTTATTGCCCGGACCCCCTTGGTCACCAATGCCGCCGCCAGACCGGACAACTCGTCCGTATCCAGCGCCGGATCGCCGCCGCCGACCAGATACAGGTCCCCCTGCAACTTGCCGTTCACCACCGGCCCCGTCGCCAGAACCCGCGTCACAAACCGGTAGCTATCCCCCAGCGTCTCGCGCGCATAAATCGCCGTCACCGCCTTGGTGACCGAGGCCGGCGGCAGAGCTATCTCCGGCTGGTGACTCTCGATCACCTCTCCCGTGCGCCCGTCCAGCAGGACAAACCCGCTCACCTCGGCCAGTGCCGGATCCAGCCCGCGCGCCGCCGCACCGGCCAGACGCGCAATCGCCGCCCCGTTGCGCATCACGGGCCGCGTTGCCGTGGCAGGCGGCCCCGCCAGCGCCACCGCCGGAATCCCCGCCATCAGGCCGCCCAGAAAATGCCGTCTGTCCATACCGTCTACCGTTCCCACATGCCCCGCGCCCGGATTTCGCTGGACGAGATTTCAACCGTCGGCCCGCCCAGCAGACACCACGCCGGCGGTGCACACACCGGCAGGCTCCGCGCTGCGGCAAAGGGCACCCGCGCCCCTGCATATTTCCGCGCCATCACCGAATTGGCCGCCCGCAAATACTCCCCGGGGCGCGAGGTGACGCCGACCGGCACATTGCGCACGATCCATTCCCAGTCCTGCCACAGGTGGAAACCGGCCAGATTGTCCGCCCCCATCAGCCAGACAAAGCGCACCCCGCGATACATTTCCAGCAGATGCCGCAGGGTATCGGCGGTGTAGCGCGTCCCCAGCCGCGCCTCGATATCGGTAATCTCCACCCGCGGGTGTCGCATGATCGCCCGGCTGGCCTCCAGCCGCCGCGCCATCGGCGCCGGTCCCTCCGCCTTCAACGGATTGCCGGGCGACACCAGCCACCAGACCCGATCCAGCCCGAAGCGGCGCATTGCCTGCTTGGTAATATGCACATGCCCCGCATGCGGCGGATCGAACGATCCGCCCAGCAGCCCGATTCTCATCCCCGGCGCGGCGCTTGGAAACCCTGACAACTGCCTACCATCCCTTTCGTTTTTCCCGATCTTTTCGCCTCGCGCCGCCGGTGTCAACGCCAAGACACGTTGCGCCGCTCCGAACTCTTGGCTAAAACCCCCGAAACCGACTTTCACACCACGAGGGCGCAGCATGGCTTCTTATCAATACGTTTACCATATGGACGGAGTGTCCAAGGCCTACCCCGGCGGCAAAAAACTGTTCGAGGGGATCCACCTTTCCTTCCTGCCCGGCGTGAAAATCGGCGTGGTTGGCGTCAACGGCGCCGGTAAATCCACCCTGCTGAAAATCATGGCCGGTCTCGACAAGGAATTCACCGGCGAGGCATGGGCGGCCAAGGGCGCCAAGGTCGGCTACCTGCCGCAGGAACCGCGCCTCGACGAATCCCTGAGCGTGCGCGAGAACGTCATGCTCGGCGTGGCCGAGAAGAAGGCCAAACTCGACCGTTTCAACGAGGTCGCGATGGAGGTGGCCGACAACTACTCCGACGAACTGATGGAGGAAATGACCGCCCTTCAGGACGAGATCGACGCCGCCAACCTCTGGGATCTCGACAGCCAGATCGACGTGGCGATGGAGGCCCTGCGCTGCCCGCCCGACGACGCCGACGTCAAAACCCTCTCGGGGGGCGAATTGCGCCGCGTCGCCCTGTGCAAACTGCTGCTCGAAGCCCCCGATATGCTGCTGCTGGACGAGCCGACCAACCACCTCGACGCCGAAACCATCGCCTGGCTGCAAAAGCACCTGATGGACTACAAGGGCACGATCCTGATCGTTACCCACGACCGCTATTTCCTCGACGATATCACCAGCTGGATCCTCGAACTCGACCGTGGCCGCGGCATCCCCTACGAGGGCAACTATTCCGCATGGCTGGAACAGAAGGCCCAGCGTCTGGCGCAGGAGGCCCGCGAGGACAAATCCCGCCAGAAAACCCTCGAACGCGAACTCGAATGGATGCGCCAGTCGCCCAAGGCCCGACAGGCCAAATCCAAGGCCCGTATCAACGCCTATAACGAAATGGCGGCGCAGTCCGAGCGCGACAAGATCGGCCGCGCCCAGATTATCATCCCCAACGGCCCGCGCCTCGGCGGCAAGGTGATCGAGGTTGAAAATATTTCCAAGGGCTTCGGGGACAACCTGCTGATCGACGACCTGTCTTTCGCCCTGCCGCCCGGCGGTATCGTCGGCGTCATCGGCCCGAACGGCGCCGGTAAATCCACCCTGTTCCGCATGCTGACCGGTCAGGAACAGCCCGACAGCGGCACCATCACCTTCGGCGACACGGTGAAACTTTCCTACGTCGACCAGTCCCGCGATGCGCTCGACGACAACAAAACCGTCTGGGACGAAATCTCTGACGGGCTGGACGTCATCATGCTGGGCGATGCCGAGGTCAACTCCCGCGCCTACGTCGGCGCCTTCAACTTCAAGGGCGGCGACCAGCAGAAAAAGATCGGCCTGCTGTCGGGCGGCGAACGCAACCGCGTCCACCTCGCCAAACTCCTGCGCGAGGGCGGCAACGTCCTGCTTCTCGACGAGCCGACCAACGACCTCGACGTCGAAACCCTGCGCGCGCTGGAGGACGCCCTGACCGAATTCGCCGGCTGCGCCGTCATCATCTCGCACGACCGTTTCTTCCTCGACCGCCTCTGCACCCACATGCTCGCCTTCGAGGGCGACTCCCATGTCGAGTGGTTCGAGGGCAACTTCGAGGACTACGAACAGGATAAAATCCGCCGCCTCGGTCCCGACGCTGTCGAGCCGAAACGGGTGAAATACAAGAAGTTCACGCGATAGGGAGCGGACCCTTCACCACACCCGGAACGTCACCACTTCCGGCGACAGGCAAATCTCGTCGTTGCAGGCCTGCAATGTCAGCACGGTTTCCCCCGACACGAGCGGCACGTCCAGCGTGATCTCGCCCTCGTAAAGCGCCAGCGGGGCGGGATTGAATCCCAGCGGTTTCACAACCGCTTCGGGGTAGGTCTCCGCCGGAGCCGGCTCGCCGGCCACCACCAGATCCGTCGCCACGAAATATGCGTCCAGCGGTTTGTGCGCGTTGATATGCCAGCCTTCGCGCAGCCGGATATCCAGCCGCAGCCGCCCGTCTGCCCGCGTCTCCGCAATCCGCACAGCGCCGCCGGACACAAACCGCACGGCACCGGTTCCCCCCAGCATGAAATCCTGCGCTGCTTTCAATGTATAGGCCCGCTCCACCGGTGCCTCGAGCGCCGCGCCACCGATGGCCGCCTCCAGCAGGGTCGCCCGTTGCGCATAGAACGGATCGTCCACCCGCTGCGCCAGCGCGGCCAGCAATGCCAGCGCCAGTGCGTTTCCTGCCGGAATCTCCGTGTCGTCCAGCGGCCGGAACACCCCGAGTCCGTCACTGCTTCCGGTCATCCGGTAGCTGCCGTCATCCTCGCCGAACCGTTCCATTCCGGCGGCCGTTTCCCGGGCCATCTGCAACCAGTCCCCGCCGTCGTCGGGGGCAAAATCATGCAGGGCCACCATGGCCAGCCCCAGCGCCGCATAATCGGGCAACTGGCCGTCGATGCGGGGCATGCCATCAATGCTGGTCCGTTTCAGAACCCCGTCAACCCGCATTGTTTCCGTGATATACCGCGCCGCCCGTTCTGCTGCCGCATAATATTCCGGTCGTCCGAAAACCGCCGATGCTTCGGCCAGTGTCGCGATCATCATCGCGTTCCACCCGACAATGATTTTCCGGTCGGTGAAGGGGCGCGTGCGTTGTTGCCGTGCCTGCTCCAGTGCCGCCAACCCGCTGTCGAGCCGTGCCAGATACGCCACTATATCGCCTCCGGCAGCCTCTTCCGGCAGGTCCAGCATATAGAGGATATTTGTTCCCTCGAAGGGGCCGTTTTCACTGACGTTGAAGGTCCGCATCAGGAATTCCGCGTCATCCGATGCTGCCCGTATTTCCGCAGGCGTCCAGACATAATACGCCCCTTCGGCCCGTTTGCCTTCCGCATCCAGCGAGGCCGCATCCTGCGCCGCATAGAACCCGCCCGCCGGATTCTGCAACTCCCGCAGCACATAGTCAAAGGTCCGCTCTGCTGCCCGCCGGTAGCGCAGGGCACCGGTTTCGGCCCAGGCCCGCACCAGAAGCCGCCCGATCAGCGCCTGATTGTAAAGCATTTTCTCGAAATGCGGGACCTGCCATTCCGGATCGACCGCATACCGGTGAAATCCGCCACCGGCATGATCGTGAATGCCGCCCTTCAGCATCCCGTCCAGTGTGGTTGT
>JALSHL010000039.1 GCA_026982255.1 Paracoccaceae bacterium
TGACCACGGTTTTCCGTGGCGAGGGTGGCGAGATCGAGCGTCGGCCGAACAAACCGACGGTGGCCTGGACCGCCGCGAATGGCGAAATCGGCAGCGAGACCTGGCCGCAACTCCTGCCCGACGGGCATGCGGCGGCCGACGAGAGCATGGACATCAACCATCTGGTTGCTGTCTGGCGCGGCGAGGATGCGAGCGAATATGCCGAGGCTTCGGTTACCGGCACGCTGGCGATTGCGCTGAAGTCGCTTGGAAAGGTCGACACGATGGAGGCCGCGCAGGCGATGGCGCAGGACATGTGGGACAACCGTGACAAGGGTAGCTTGCCGGTGGCAGCATGATTCCGCGCTTCCTGATTGCGGCAGCGCATAAATCTTCGGGTAAAACGGTGGTATCTACGGGGCTGGCACGGGCGTTGCAGCAACGCGGGCTGGACGTCCGGACCTTTAAGAAAGGGCCGGACTATATTGATCCGATGTGGCTGGAAAAGGCCAGCGGGCGGGCGTGCTACAACCTCGATTTCAACACAATGGGGCGGGACGAGATCCTGCGGTTTTTTGTCGATCGGACCGCGGGCGCGGACATCAACCTGATCGAGAGCAACAAGGGCCTGTATGACGGTGTGGACCTGCACGGCGCGGATTCCAATGCGGCGATGGCCAAGCTGTTGCAGGTGCCGGTGGTGTTGGTGGTGGATACATCCGGCACGACGCGCGGAATTGCGCCGCTGCTGGTTGGGTATCAGACGTTTGATCCCGATGCGCGGATTGCGGGGGTGATCCTGAACAAGGTCGGCGGGCCGCGCCACGAAGCGAAGCTGCGGGCGGCGGTGGCGGAATATACCGACCTTCCGGTGCTGGGTGCTGTGGCGCGCAGCGATGATCTGGAGATCGGCGAACGGCATCTGGGGCTGACGACCCCGGGCGAGACGGGAGCGCTGGCGGTGCTGATCGAGCGGCTCGGCACGCGGATGGCGGAATCGGTGGACCTGGATGCTTTGCTGGAAATCGGGCGGAGCGCGCCGGATTTGACGGCGCAACCTTTGACGCAACCGGAGCGGTATGCAGAAGGTTTGCGAATCGGTATTCCGCGCGACGAGGCTTTTGGTTTTTACTACCCCGACGATCTGGAGGCGATGCAGGCGGCAGGGGCCGAACTGGTGTTTTTCGATGCGCTGCGCGATCCGGAATTGCCGGATGTCGACGGGCTGTTCATCGGCGGCGGTTTCCCCGAGACTTCGGCGGCGGCGCTGGCGGCGAATACTTCGCTACTGGCCGATATCCGGTCAAAGATCGCTGCGGGGTTGCCGGGTTATGCCGAGTGTGGCGGGCTGATGTATCTCTGCCGCTCGCTGGAGTGGCAGGGGGAGCGCCATCCGATGGTCGGCGCGATCGAGGGCGATGCCGTGATGTGCCCTCGTCCGCAGGGGCGCGGCTATACGCGGTTGCAGGGGGCGCCCGATTGCCTCTGGCAGGTTGATAGCGCGCCGTTCAAGGCACACGAGTTCCATTACGCACGGGTGGACAATTTGCCGGCCGGCACCCGATATGGTTTCAAGGTGCAACGCGGGGCAGGCATCGACGGGGCGCATGACGGTGTGGTTGTGAACAACCTGATGGCCGGTTTCTGCCACATGCGCAATACGGCGGGGAACCCGTGGGTGGAACGGTTTCTGCGGTTTGTGAAGAGCCGAAAACCCTAGTCGTCCGGTTCCTGCCGCTTGCGGGCATCCGGCGGCCAGAGTTTTGTGCCGTTGCGAATAGCACGGCTGATTTCGTCGATATTTCGCCGCATGGTGATAGTTTCTCGCATGCCTCCGAGGAACGTATAGGCAAAAGGGTTGACCTTGTTGATCAACACGAGGAGTTTTTGCAGCGTAAAACGGGCTTTGGGGGCTTTACCCGGTGTGTTTGATGGCTGGACAATCGGTGCGAAAGGCTTTTGAAGAATCTGGTTGAAGAACGCGGCATACGACTTCCGGAAACGTCTCGAAAACCGGGGGGCTTCGCTAATATACGGTTTCGTCGTGCCTACAAAATGTAGCAGCTTCGGATTGTATTTCCGGATCAGATGAAACGCCGACGCGGAGCTTTGCCAGTTCCATTCGAGCGGCAACGGATGCCAGTCGCCCTTTAGGTGGCCGTTAGAGGCATCCTGGTCCGTGAAGGCGAAGAGATGTCCGTTGTCAGCGGCAAATCCTACAACGCCGGATTTTATGTCGGCTTTACAGTAGGCCTCGACGTTGTAGACAAGCATACCGGCGTTGAAGTATTTGGTATCCACTATTCCCAGTGCCGTCCAGCTGCGTCTGGCGGCCTCATACACGCGATCACGCCATTGAATGCCGTCAAGAACGGCGGAGACGGGCTTGTCCGGCGATGCCAGATCGAACAATTGCGATATCTTTCCGTGGCGCAAGTAGACGTCGGTGTCCAGATATACGATCTGTTTGTAGTCGGCGCGAAAAATCTCGGGCAATGCGACCTTTATGTGGCAGGCGAGCGGGATTGTCGGACGTGTGGGAATATCTTCCAATCCTTTGGTCGAGACCTCGCAGTTCCGGATTTCGGGAAGATGCGGATGACGGGCGTCGAGACCTTTGACCGGCGTGCAGAACACCAGATCATAGTCGCGCTCCGGTTCGTTTTTCGCGATTTGCCAGAAAACGAACCGCGCATAGTCGACCACGTTTTCATCGCCGTTCAGGATTACAGCGCGGTTGTGTCTGGCCGGACCTGTTTGGGAAATCAGCATTAACTATATCCGATGTCGGAGTTCAAAACGCTTGTAGACGAAAAAACCCCGCTCGCAAAGCGAACGGGGCATCAAGCCGGAATTCCTTGGAAAGGTTGGGATCAGGCTTTTTTGATTTCGAAGGTGTAAACGTCACCGGCAGATTCAGAGCTGAGCAGCTCGTTACCGGTCTGACGGGCGAAAGCCGCGAAGTCAGCCACGGAACCCGGGTCGGTAGATTCGATTTTCAGGACGTCGCCGGTCGGCAGACCCTTGAGCATTTTCTTTGCTTTCAGGATCGGAAGCGGGCAGTTCAGCCCCTTTGCGTCGAGTTCGTGTACAGCCATAGCTCGTCGTATACCTTTCTGTTGTTGGGTAGTCTTCGCTTACATGAAGTAGTTGATGTCGGATTCGCCGGCAACTTCGAGGGCCGTTACGGCACCACCAAGCTCAACGCCGTCGATCAGGTCTTCTTTCTTGATCTCGAACAGGTCGAGGGTCATCTGGCAGGCAATCAGACGCACGTCCGATTCCACGGCCGCTTCGCGCAAATCCTCGATAGAGGCAACGCCCTTTTTCTTGATCAGGTTTTTCATCATCGTGGTCGCACCACGGTCGACACCCGGGATGGTGGACACGATGTTGGGCATCGCCATGTGCATACCCATCATCGGCATTTTCATGCCGGGGTTGCCAAGGGTGGATATTTTCAGGTCGAGGTCTTTCTTCAGCAGGTTCAGACCATAGAAAGTAAAGAACATCGTGACTTCCATATCCATGGCGGCCGCAGATGTGCCGAGGATGAAAGGCGGGTAAGCCCAGTCGAGTGTGCCCTTGGTCGCGATGATCGACATGCTTTTGGTATTGCTGGCGTCGTTCGGCATTGCGGTTCCTCCCGGATATTTATCATTGTAGTTTACTTAATTAGCATAAGTTAATACTATTGTGCGCGGAAGGTCAAGAAAACAGGGGAAAATCGAATGCGCTTTTGCACGCGTTTCATGAAAACCCCTGTGGTATATAGCGGGTCAGGGGATGCCCGGGTGGTGGAAAGGCCGGATACTCCGGTTTAAAAAGGCTAGGAAGTTATGGATATTGCAGAGCTGGAAGACAAAGCGTCGGAAGCAAGTAATCTATTGAAAGTTATGTCAAATCAGTGGCGCTTACTGATTATGTGCAACTTGATGCAGGGTGAGCATTCCGTTCAGGATATGCAGAAACGGATCGGCCTCGGACAGTCGGCGCTGTCGCAGCATCTGGCGATTTTGCGCCATGAGCGGCTGGTTGAAACGCGGCGCGAGGCCCAGTCGATTTACTATTCGATTGCCAGTGCCGAAGCCGAAAGACTGCTGGCAACCCTCTATGATATCTATTGCACCGAAGACATGGTAAAAATGCTTTCATAACAATGTGTTAGCGCGTTTTCGGTGTTTGGTGCCGAATTTCTATACATAGATATACTTATATATGCTAATGTGTTGGTGTGAATCACCGGCGCCTTTTTGCTTGTCTTGCGCACAATGCGAATCAATGACCGGTGCAAGAAAACAAAGGGACGGAAAATCATGCTAGAAACATGGAAAGAGATAGTGGTCGAGTCTTCCGGCCTCTACGTAGGATTCGGTGGCTTGCTGATCGGGTTTGTGTTCGGTTTTATCGTTTACAGAACCAACTTTTGCACGATGGGATCCATTTCGGATATGTTGTCGTTCGGTGATTATCGTCGCTGGCGGGCCTGGTTGTTGGCGATGGCTACGGCAATTGCCGGCGCGGCGATTATATCGTGGCAGGAGATCGCCTATCTGACCGATTCGATTTACCTGACGCCGCAATTCAACTGGGCCGGCAATATTGCCGGAGGGCTGATTTTCGGCTTCGGCATGGTCTTTGCCGGTGGCTGCACCAGTCGCAACCTGATACGTGCCGGTGCGGGCGACTTGCGTTCGCTGGTGGTGATGATCATGGTCGGCCTGTTTGCCTTTATGACGATCGGCGGAATCATTGGCCCGTTGCGGGTGAAAATATTCGCGCCTGTTACGGTGAACCTGTCCGACTACGGTCTGGAAACCCAGAGCATGGGGGAAATGCTGGCAAAAGTCACAGGCATGTCTACGTCTGCCGGCTCCATGGTCGTTCTGGTGGTTCTGCTGGTCGGTTTGCTGGGTTATATTTTCAAAAGCAAGGATTTCCGTTCTTCGCCGGTGCATATCATTTCCGGTTTCGGTATCGGTCTGTGTGTTGTTGCCGGCTGGTTCCTGACAGGTCTGGCGTTTGACGAACTGGCCGACAATCCTGTTGCGCTGACCTCTCTGACCTATGTGCAGCCTGCCGGTGCGTCGCTCGATTACCTGATGCGGTTCACGGCCTACGGAGCGCCGAGCTTTGCCGTGGTGACCACGCTCGGGGCATTGCTGGGCGGGTTTGCCGGCGCCGTTTCGATGAAACGGTTTGCGTTGACAACATTTGCCAATACGAAAGACACCCTGCGCAACATGTTCGGCGGTGCGCTGATGGGTATCGGCGGCGTAGTGGCGCTGGGCTGCACCATCGGTCAGGGTGTTACGGGTATGTCGACATTGGCGGCCGGATCGCTGATCACCTTCACGTTTATCGTGCTGGGTGGTATTGGCGGCATGAAGTATATGGAATACCAGCTGATGAAAGAGGTTTAAGCCTCTTCAACCGCTGAATCGAAAGCCCCCGCTCCGGTATGGAGCGGGGGCTTTTTTTCATTCGTCCTCGTCGCTGTCCTG
>JALSHL010000040.1 GCA_026982255.1 Paracoccaceae bacterium
CGACTTCATCACCGGCTGGTCACGCCGCGACGATCCGCTCGACATCGGCTTTATCGACGAAAGCTCGATGCTGGACGACCGGCAACTCGACGACCTGAAGGAAATTTTCTCGACTCTCGTACTGTTCGGCGATCCGGCACAGCTCGCCCCCGTCGGGCAGTCCGGCAACATGAGCTTCGACAAGCTGCCGGACAAACAGAAACTCACCCTGCACCGCATCCACCGGCAGGAAAAGGGCAACCCGATCCTGGACATCGCTCACGCCCTCGGCGATCCCGAGCTGACCTTCGAGCGTTTCGAACGGATGATCGAACAGGCCGCCGCCCGCGACGACCGCGTCACCGTCAGCCCGCGGGTGGACGCCGCCATGATGGCCCGGTCGCCGGTGCTGGTCTGGCGCAACGCCACGCGCATTCGCCTGATCCACGCCTTCCGCAGCGCCTATGACGCCCCCGAGGATTCGCTGCTGTCCGGCGAGCCGCTGATCTGCGACGGCATCGAACTGCCGCTAAAACACCGCAAGAAACGCATCGATCTGGAGGCCCGCGGCCTGATCAAGGGCGCGCAGGTGATCTATCTGGAGCCGGGCCGCAAACCGGGCTTTTCGCGCCTGCATGTGGTCGGTGCCGAAGACCCCCGCGTCAATGCCGCCACCATCATCCAGATCGAGGCCCCCGACCGCGAGGAACCCTTCATCGCCTCGGCCGCACGCATGGGCGCCACCTTCCTGCACGGCGCCGCGGTGACCATCCACAAGGCGCAGGGCAGCCAGTGGCCCGAGGTGCAGGTATTCGCGCCGGACATCTACGCCGCCTATCGTTCCGGCCGGTCCGAGGCAGGCATCCCCGTCTGGAAACGCCTCGCCTATGTCGCCATCACCCGCGCCGAAACGCGGCTGCACTGGGTCACGCGCTACATGCTGGCGCGCCCGACGGAACCTTTGGGGATAGCGGATCTGGAAACGCCGGTCCCGCCACTGGAAATGACGGGATCGGCAGAATAATCAGCGTTTCAGCAGGCGGAACACGGTCGAGGCTGTCCAGCCCGCAACCAGCGCCACCAGCAACGACAGCAGACCGTAAATCAGCGGTTTGTCATGTGCCAGATTGTAAATCCAGGCTTCCAGACCAGCCTTGCGCACCGTAATCGCGTCTTTCGAGGAAGCCACAACCTTGCCGTCGCGCACCAGATAGATGCTGGCAACATAGTCGCCTTCCACCAGATTGGACGGCAGATCGACCTCGGTAGTGAACAGCGTTTCCTCACTCAGTTTGACGTCCGACTCGCTGGTGCCGAATATCCCCGCATCCTGACGAATGCGCACGACAGCCTCGGTATACTCCTCACCCGCCTGGCTGGCCTGAACCGCATAATCGAGACCGATGTTATACTTCGCCCGCTCCTCGTCCGACAGGATTTCCCGCACGGGGCGCGTTCCGGCCAGGCTATAGAACGCCGGAGCGCGGTCAACCTCGACAGCCTCGCCATTCACCCAGATGCCGTATTTGTATTCCTTCTTGCGCACAAGAACCGGGCCGGCCGGTCCGGCGACCTCGATAATCACATCAAGCGGGGCCGCATTCACATCCGGCATAATATTCGACTTTACCGCCCCGAAGACAAAAATCTGCGAGCCGTCAAAGTTCGAGGTAATAGATACCCGATTCTGGCTCAGATCCGAAACGATAGATTGCGACAGGGCCACATTGGCGGAAAATACCAGCGAGACCAGAAGTATAAGGATACGCACGACTATTCGCCCCCTGCGCCGATGGAAAACAGCTCGGACGGCTCGATAAGCAGACCCAGCGCCAGTTTGATACACATTGCCAATACCATGATTGCCAGCAAAATCCGCAGCTGCTCGGCCTTCAGCTTCACTCCGATCCGCGCGCCGACCTGCGCCCCGATAACACCGCCGGTCAGCAGGATCAATGCCAGCATGGCATCAACGGTAAAGTTCTGCGTTGCATGTTCGAGCGTGGTGAATGCCGTCACGAAAATAATCTGGAACAGCGACGTGCCCACAACCACCTTGGTCGGCATGCCGAGAATATAGATCATCGCCGGCACCATGATGAAACCGCCACCGACACCCATGATCGCGGCCAGAACACCGACCAGAATACCGACCACAAACGGCGGAATCGCACTGATATACAGATTCGAGGTCCGGAACCGCATCTTGAACGGCAGCCCGTGAATCCAGGTGTGCCGCTTGACGCGTTTCGGCGGCTCGTTCTTTTTCGAACGACGGATGGCGTTCAGACTCTCGATGAACATCAGGCTACCGACCATGCCCAGAAACAGCACATAGCTCAGCGTAATCAGCAAATCCACCTGCCCCATTTCCTTGAGCAGCTTGAACACATAAACCCCGACCTTGGCCCCGACCAAACCGCCAAGCAACAGGACAATGCCCATCTTGATATCGACGGTCTTTCGCTTGAAATGCGCCAGCACACCGGAAAACGACGAGGCAACGATCTGGTTCGCCTCGGTCGCAACAGCCACAGCCGGCGGGATGCCGATAAACATCAACATGGGCGTCATAAGGAATCCGCCGCCGACACCGAACATGCCCGACAACACGCCGACCAGTCCACCGAGACCCAGCAACAGGAAGATGTTTACCGAAACCTCGGCAATAGGAAGATAAACTTGCATGATTCACCCGAAATAATAAGGATGCGACGTTCTTACATTAGAACATTCCGATATTCATTATCCACACCTGCGACAAATCGGAACAATTTGCAAATTTATTGCTGTAAAATCCGTCTTTCCGGCGCCGGATCAGGAAACCGAGAACAACTCGCCCGGCGTCAGCATCAACCCGAGTGCCAGCTTGAAGCACATGGCCAGCACCATCAGCGCCAGCAAAATCCGTAACTGCTCGGCCTTAAGGCGCAGGCCGATCTGGGTGCCGATCTGCGCGCCGATCACGCCACTGACGATCAGCGTCAGCGCCAGCAATGCATCGACCGTATAGTTTTCCGTCGCGTGCATCAGCGTGGTAAAGGCCGCAACAAAGATAATCTGGAACAGCGACGTGCCCACAACCACCTTGGTCGGCATGCCGAGAATATAGATCATCGCCGGCACCATGATGAAACCGCCGCCAACCCCCATGATCGCCGACAGCACCCCGACCAGAAACCCGACCAGAACCGGCGGTATCACACTGATATAGAGCTTCGACGTCCGGAACCGCGTTTTGAACGGCAACCCCTGAATCCATGTGTGGTGCCGGACTTTGGTGCGCACGGTATTGTTGCGGGTTTTCAGGATCGCGTTCAGGCTCTCGATAAACATCAGGCCGCCAATCAGCCCCAGAAAAACCACATAGGTCAGCGTCACAAACAGCTCCACCTGTCCGATCTGCTTGAGGAAGCTGAACACCTGCACCCCGACCAGCGACCCGACCAGACCGCCCGCCAGCAGGATCAACCCCATCTTCAGGTCAACCGTTCCGCGTTTGAAATGGGCCAGCACGCCGGAAAACGACGAGGCCACAATCTGGTTCGAGCCGGTCGCGACAGCCACGGCAGGCGGAATACCGACAAAAAACAGCAGCGGCGTCAGGATAAACCCGCCGCCGACGCCGAACATGCCGGACAGAATCCCGACGGTGCCGCCGAGCCCCAGCAACAGGAAAAGATTTACCGAAACCTCGGCAATTGGAAAATATACGTTCATGGGATCACCTGAAATTGGGTGTGAGGGCGCTTTACGCCTCCTTTCCCGAAAACAAAAGGGGTGACCCCTGCGACAAACCGGCCCCCGCGGGGGCCGGTATCAGGTCAGCGTTCCTTGACGTAAGGCTCGCCACCCGCCTTGGGCGGAATAGCCTTGCCGACAAAACCGGCCAGAATAACCACGGTCAGGATATAGGGCAGCGCCTGCATGAACTGCACCGGTATGACAAAGGCCCCGATATCGACGCTCTGGTATTTGTTGCCGATCGCTTCGAGAAAGCCGAACAGCAGCGCCGCAAACAGTACCCCGCGCGGTTGCCACTTGGCAAAGATCAGCGCCGCCAGCGCGATAAAGCCCTTGCCCGCGCTCATATCCTTGACGAAACCGGCGGCGGAGGTGCCAAGGCTCAGATACGCTCCCGCCAACCCGCAAAGGATACCGGCGATAACCACCGCCGCGTAGCGTTGTTTCACCACCGAAATACCGGCCGTATCCACTGCGCCCGGGTTTTCCCCGACCGCGCGCAGGCGCAGGCCGAAACGGGTGCGGAACAGGATCCACCATGTCAGCGGCACCGCCAGAATAGCGATATAGACGACAATATTGTGCCCGGAAATCAGATCCGCATAAACCGGCCCGATCACCGGCACCTCACTGACCGCATCGGCAAACGGCAGGGTGATCGGCTCGAAGCGCTGCGCCCCGCGCAACGACGGGGTCTGCCCGCCGGCCCGAAACCACTCCTGCCCGATCAGCACGGTCGTTCCGGCAGCAAAGAAGTTCACCGCCACCCCTGAAATCAACTGGTTCCCGCGCAAGGTGATAGAGGCAAAACCGTGTATCAGCGACAACAGGACCGACGCGATAATCGCCGTAAACAGTCCGAACCACGCCATGCCATAGGTCCAGCCCCAGCCACCCTCGGCAATCGGCATCCCGGCGATGCCGGAAAACGCACCGGCGGTAAACGCCGCGATCAGCATCTTGCCTTCCAGCCCGATATCGAAAATCCCCGAGCGTTCCGAATACAGCCCCGCCAGCGCCGCCAGCAACAGCGGCGTTGCCAGACGCACGGCGGAATCCATGAGTTGCAGAAGTTCCATCATGCACCCCCTTTATTGAAGCGGAGGAAAAGTTTCTCCACCGGCATGCGCACGATATTTTCCAGCGAGCCGGTGAACATGATAACCAGCGCCTGAATAACCACGATCATCTCGCGCGGGATCCCCATGGCAAAGGACAGCTCCCCGCCGCCCTGATACAGGATCCCGAACAGGAAGGCCGCCAGCAGAACCCCGACCGGATGCGAGCGTCCCATCAGCGCCACCGCAATGCCGACAAAACCCGCACCCTGCACCGAATCCAGCACCAGCCGCTCGGCCTCGCCCATCACGGTATTGATCGCCATCAAACCGGCCAGCGCGCCGGATACCAGCATCGCGATCATGGTGATCTTGAGCGGCGAGATACCGGCATAGACCGCCGCTTTCTCCGAATGGCCGAAGGCGCGGATTTCATACCCGATACGGGTTTTCCAGATCAGGATATAGACAAACACCAGCGCCGCCAGCGCGATGAAAATACTGACATTGGCAGGAGCATTCTTGTCGAACGCAATGCCGAAAACCGCAAATACATCATGCAGGGTCGGCAGCGCCGCCGCCTCGGGGAAACCCGGGGTTTCCGGCACCATGCCCGGCGCCTGCATCGGCCCCACCAGCAGATAGTTGATAAGCGCCGAACCGATCAGGTTGAACATGATGGTCGTGATAACGATATGGCTGCCGCGTTTCGCCTGCAGATAGGCCGGAATCGCCGCCCATGCCGCCCCGAATATCGCGGCACCGATGGAGGCCGCAATCAGCGCCACAACCCAGTTCGGCCAATTGAACGACAGCAGTACCAGCGCCACACCGACGCCGCCAAGACCGGCCTGCCCCTCGCCACCGATATTGAACAGCCGCGCATGGAACGCCACGGCAACCGCCAGTCCGGTAAAGATAAAGTTGGTGGTATAATACAGCGTATAGCCGATACCGTATTTTCCGAAAGCACCCTGCACCATGACCTTGACGGCCTCGATCGGGTCACGGCCGATAAACAGCACCACCAGACCGGACACAAACAGCGCCAGCAGCAAACTCAACACCGGAATCAACAGCACATCGGCCCATTTGGGGAGTCCCTTGTTCATGACGTTCCCTCCGGATTCATACCGGCCATCAGCATGCCAAGCTCCTGTTCATTGGTATTCTCGGGGGTCCGCTCGCCCTGGATCACCCCGTCGAACATCACGATAATCCGGTCCGAGAGCGCCAGAATTTCCTCCAGCTCGACCGAGACCAGCAAAACCGCCTTTCCGGAATCGCGCAACGCGATGATCTGTTTGTGGATAAACTCGATCGCCCCGATATCCACCCCGCGCGTCGGCTGGCCGACCAGCAGCACATCGGGGTTGTTCTCTATCTCGCGAGCGATGACGATCTTCTGCTGGTTGCCGCCGGAATAGCTCGACGCCGGCAGGAACGGACTGGTCGGGCGAATATCGAACTTCTCGATCTTTTCTTTCGCATCCGCCAGCATCGCCTTCTGGTTCGCCAGCCCCATCGGTCCGCTGAATTCCGGCTTGTTGTGATAGCCGAAAGCGGTATTTTCCCATGTCTGGAACGGCATCACCAGCCCGCGCTGGTGACGGTCCTCGGGCACATGACCGATTCCGCGTTCACGCCGCAACGCCGCGCTGGCCTTTTTGCTCAAATCAATCGGTTCACCCTTGACCCGCACCTCGCCAGCGGTGGCCGGGCTGATCCCGCCGAGGATCTCCAGCAGGTCCGTCTGACCGTTCCCCGCCACACCGGCCACGCCGAGGATCTCTCCGGCGCGCAGGTTGAACGATATGCTTTTGAGCTTCTCGACCCCCTGAAAATCCGTGGCCGACAGGTTCTTCACTTCCAGCAGCACTTCGCCTGGGTTCGGCGCGCCCTTCTCGACCTCCAGCAACACATGCCGCCCGACCATCAGGTCCGCCAGCTGGCTGGGCGAAGTCTCGGCCGTCGGCACCGTGGCCGTCATCTGTCCGCGCCGCATCACGCTGACCGTATCGGTAATGGCCATAATCTCGCGCAGTTTGTGGGTAATCAGGACGATGGTTTTGCCCTGTGCCTTCAGGTTTTCCAGAATACGGAACAGGTGGTCGGCCTCGGCGGGGGTCAGAACCCCGGTCGGCTCGTCCAGAATCAGGATATCGGCCTCGCGATACAGCGCCTTCAGGATCTCCACCCGCTGCTGGAACCCGACCGAGAGATCACCGACAATCGCGTCGGGATCAACATCCAGTTCGTATTCCTTGGCCAGCTGGGTCAGAACCTTGCGCGCCTTGGCCAGCGAGGGACGCAACAACGGGCCGTCCTCGGCCCCCATGATAACATTTTCCAGCACCGTGAACGGCTCGACCAGCATGAAATGCTGATGCACCATCCCGATGCCGGCGGCAATCGCGGCGTGGCTGTCGGTGATCTCGGTCTTTACCCCGTTGATCTTTATCTCGCCGGCGTCGGCCTTGTAAAATCCGTAGAGGATCGACATCAGGGTCGATTTCCCCGCGCCGTTTTCCCCGACAATCCCGTGGATCGCGCCCTTGGCGACGGTCATGGAAATGTCCTTGTTGGCCTGCACAGGGCCAAAGCTCTTGCTCACGCCGATCAACTCGATGGCGGGGGCAACAGGGGCGGCCGAATCCGACCGCCCCTGATCTAGTGTGTCAACAGACATTGCCTGACCTTAGTTTACAGGGCAGGAGCTGTCGGACATGTAGTCGTGAACAACCACTTTGCCGGAAATGATGTCGGCCGTCGCAGCGTCGACAGCGGCTTTCATTTCGTCGGTGATCAGCGAAGCGTTGTTTTCGTCCAGCGCCCAGCCAACACCACCTTCGGCCAGACCCAGAACCTGGATGCCCGGAGTGAATTCGCCGTTGTTCACATCGTTGAAGGCGTCGTAAACAGCCACATCAACACGTTTCAGCATCGAGGTCAGAACCGAACCCGGGTGCATGTAGTTCTGGTTGGAGTCAACACCGATACCCAGAACGCCCGCGTCGGCAGCCGCCTGCAGAACACCACGGCCCGTGCCGCCGGCAGCGTGATAGATCACGTCCGCACCCTGTTCGATCTGCGCTTTGGTCAGCTCGCCGCCTTTAACCGGATCGTTCCATGCCGCGCCGGTGGTGCCGGTCATGTTCTGGAATACAACCGCGTCGGGGTTAACCGATTTCACGCCCTGCACATAACCACAGGCGAACTTGCGGATCAGCGGAATATCCATACCGCCGACAAAACCGACCTTGCCGGTTTTCGACGCCATAGCCGCCAGAATACCGACCAGATAGGAACCTTCATGCTCGTTGAACACGACCGAACGGACGTTCGGCTGATCCACGACCATATCGACGATAACGAAGTTGGTGTCCGGGAATTCCGGTGCAACCGTATCCAGCGCCGTAGCAAAGGCGAAACCGGTCATCACAACCGGGTTGTTGCCCTGCTGTGCGAAACGGCGCAGTGCCTGCTCGCGCTGGGCTTCGGACTGCAGCTCGAATTCGCGGAAGGCAATGCCGGTTTCCTCGGTGAAGCGTTCGGCACCCGCATTCGCGGCCTCGTTGAAGGACTTGTCGAACTTGCCGCCAAGGTCGAAGATGATAGCCGGATTGGCACCACCACCATGGCTCGCAGCGAGCGCGCCCGTAGCGGCACCGGCAATCGCGGCGGCACCGATAAGCGTTTTGATGAGTTTCATTAGGTTCTCCCTTTTGGTCATCGCATGGAACAGGCCAACCCGTGCAGAAACAGCAAAACAAATTTCTCCGGTTTAGCCAAAATTCAATCACCGTAGTAAAGAGGGGTCAGGCCCAAGGGTCAACGACTATTTTACCAAAAGTTCAGCTTTCCCTTTGGTAAGGTCCCGCTTCATGACAACCGCGGTAATTCTGTTCCCGTTACGGTCGCGATAATAGCCTTTTCTTGCGCCTGCCCGCTCGTATCCCAGCGATTCATATAGCCCAATCGCCCCTGTATTACGTTCCGAAACCTCCAGAAAAACACTGTTGATTCCCGATTCTCTTGCGTTCTCGTGCACCCGCAACAGCAAACCCGCCGCGATTCCCCGCCGCCGGTGTTCCGGATGCACCGCAATCGTCAGAATTTCGGCCTCGTCGCCCAGCAATTGCGTCAGGACAAACCCGCCACCAACACTCAACAAAGCCACATTCGCGGAGTCGAGCAGACTGCGGAATTCTCCGGCCGACCACGGGCGCGGCGCGAAATCGAAGCAAAGCGCGTGCAGTTCCGCCAGATCGTCGGGGCTCACGGCAGGATCACCGGCGGAGGGTCGGACGGCAGCGCCGCATCGGCGGGTCGCAGATACACCGGCGAAGGTTTCACCCCGTCCAGCGCCCGCATGGCCAGCGTCGCGACGGCGACCGGATCAATAACCTGCGGCTCCGGCACCTCGTCGGCAATTTCCCTTTCGGGAACACCGATCGCCATACCATCACGGAATTCCTGCCGGTAAACCTGCCCGCGCCGCGCATCCATCACGACCGAGGTATTCCCCTCGGACCCGAAAGCCAGTGCCTCGAAGGCCGAAATGCCCACCGCCGGAATATCCAGCGACAACGCCAGCCCGCGTGCCGCCGAAACCGAGATCCGCACGCCGGTAAAATTCCCCGGCCCCGTGCAAACCGCAATCCGGTCAAGATCGCCCCAGATCTTGCCGCCCGCGGCCAGCACCTCCTCCAGCATCGGGAACAGCCGTTCCGCCTGCCCCTTGGTCATCGCTTCGGATTTTTGCGCCAGAACCCTGTCGCCATAAACCAAAGCGGCCGCGCATTGCGCGGCCGAGGTGTCGAATGACAGGATCAGCAGGTCATCATGCGGCAACAGCACGAACCTCCAGAACTTCGGGGATGTAGTGCTTCAACAGGTTCTCGATCCCGCTTTTCAGTGTCATGGTCGAGGACGGACAGCCCGCACAGGCCCCCTGCATATGCAGATAGACGATGCCGCGCTCGAACCCGTGGAAAGTGATGTCGCCACCGTCCTGCGCCACCGCCGGACGCACACGCGTATCCAGCAACTCCTTGATCTGCTTGACCAGTTCCGCATCCGGCCCGTCATGCTCCGCATGGCCGACGGTGCCGGATTCATCCGCCATCACCGGCTGGCCCGACTGGTAATGCTCCATAATCGCGCCAAGGATCGCCGGCTTGATATGCGCCCAGTCAACAGCATCGGTCTTGGTCACGGTTACGAAATCCGGCCCGAAGAACACCCCGCTCACCCCGTCAACAGCAAACAGCCGCTGCGCCATGGGCGAGGTCTCGGCCGCTTCCGCATTGGGAAAATCGGCAGTGCCGGTTGCCATGACGGCAAGCCCCGGAAGAAATTTCAACGTCGCCGGATTCGGCGTGGATTCGGTCTGGATAAACATTCTGTGCCCTTTCAAAACTTGCCGGATATCTGGCATGTCCGAGCAAAAAAGTCAAGTAAACTGGAATCATTCCAGAAAGGCCGGTTCAGCTCACCGCGATGATGTCCGCTTTGGTCAGTGCCCCCGGCACAACCACGATCGGCACACGCATGTCGCCGGACTGGCGGGTTACCAGTTGCGTTACCAGCGGCCCGGGGCCATCACCCGTAGAACCTGCACCCAGCACGAGGATGCCGATTTCCGGGTCGTCCTTGATCTGCGCCAGCACCTCGTTGGCCTTGTCGCCTTCGCGGATGACCAGTTCCGGCTCGATGCCTTCCTTGTCGATCATCCACTTCCTGAATACCTTGAAGTGTTCCTCGATCCGCTCGCGGGCCTCCATGCGCATGGCCTCGCCGACGCCGATCCAGTGCTGGAACTCCTCGGGCGCGATAATCCCCAGAATTTCCACTCCGCCGCCGGTTTTCTTGGCGCGAATCGCGGCAAAACGCAGCGCGTTGAGGAACTCGGGGCTGTCGTCCATGACTACCAGAAATTTACGCATATCTTCGGACTCCGTATTTGAACCATTTGCCCCATACTCGCCGATGTAGGGCAAAGGCGCAACTGCGGCTTTTTGAAACCGCAGCCGCCTTGCCGGTCAGGGTTGCGCAATCGTAACCGCTTCGTTGACCGGCGCACCCGGATCGCGCACCGGCAGTCCGCGTTTCAGCCAGCCCTTGTCCGCACGCGAGCCGACCATACCGCCGACCACATCGACCAGCCCGCTCATGCCCATTTTTTCCAGCTCCTTCGTCACATAACCCGAGCGGTTCCCCGTCCGGCAGATAAACGCCAGCGGAATATCCGGCGACTGCGCGCGAATGGCATAGAGCCGCGCCACAAATTCGCGGTCCGTCATGTCGTTCAGCAGCGCCACATCGGCGACACCCGTTTGCGCCCATTCCTCGGGGCGACGGATATCGATCAGCACCAGCTCTCCGGCCAGTGCCTGTTCGCGCGCCACATCGGCGGTCATCTTGACAATTTCCGCATTGGCGGCGGTTCCCGTCACCAGCAACAGGGCGAAAACCTGAATAATTCTGATAAATTTCTGCATTGCATCCTCCAGCATCACATTCGTTTTTTTGCATATAATGCGGGCCGACACAAATCACGAGTGCGTCAGATAGTCCGCGATCCTCGCGGGATCGCGACCTCTCTACCGGCTGCGCACAAACCCGACGATATCATAGGTTTTCTGCAGGATCGGCTCGGCAATCGCCGCCGCCTTTTCCGCGCCTTCACCCAGAATCCGGTCGATCTCCGCCGGATCATCCATCAGCCGCGCCATTTCGGTCGAGATCGGCGACAGCTTCGCCACCGCCAGATCGGCCAGCGCCGGCTTGAACCGCCCCCACTGCGCCCCTGCGAACTCGCCTATCACCGCGCCCGGGGTCATATCCGCCAGCGCCGCATAGATATCCACCAGATTGCGCGCCTCCGGCCGGCCGGCCAGATCGTCGAGGTTGTCCGGCAACGGTTCGGGATCGGTTTTCGCCTTCCGGAACTTCTTGGCGATCTGGTCCGCATCGTCGGTCATGTTGATGCGTTCCATATCGGAATTGCCCGACTTCGACATCTTCTTCGTCCCGTCGCGCAGGTTCATCACCCGTTTGGCAGGGCCTTCGATAATCGGCTCCGGCAGCGGAAAGAAATCCGGCGCCTTGAAGTCGTTGTTGAACTTCGCCGCAATGTCGCGGGTCAATTCCACATGCTGCTTCTGGTCCTCGCCCACCGGCACATGCGTCGCGTGATACAGCAGGATATCCGCCGCCATCAGGCTGGGATAGGCATAAAGGCCAAGGCTGACCTTCTCGGCATTCTTGCCCGCCTTGTCCTTGAACTGCGTCATACGGTTCATCCAGCCGACGCGCGCCACACAGTTGAAAATCCAGCCCAGCTCGGCATGGGCCGAAACCTGCGACTGGTTGAACAGGATGGACTGCGCCGGATCGAGGCCGCTGGCGATATAGGCCGCTGTCAGCTCCCGCGTGGCATGTTTCAGCTCCGCCGGATCCTGCCAGACGGTGATCGCGTGCATGTCGACAACGCAGTAGACGGTTTCGAAACCCTGCCCCTGCATGTCGACAAACCGTTTGATGGCACCGAGGTAATTTCCCAGCGTCAAACCGCCCGAGGGCTTGATACCGGAAAAGACGCGACGCGTGTGGACCGCTTCCGTCATGGCAATTCATCCTTTACTTTGATTGCAATTATGGGCGACTTATCGCGAGTGCAAAGCCGCCCGTCAACAGGAGTCACCGATGTTCGATCCCAATGCCAATGTTTCCCCGGTCAACCCGTTGCCGCCGGTCATCGTCATTCTGGCACTGGCGATTGCCGGAATCGAACTGACCCTGCAACTGGCCACGGCCGGTTTCATCGGCGGGCCGAACGGAGTCGGCTGGCGGCTGGAAACGATGCGTGCGCTGGGGTTCTTCGACAATGTGTTCGAATACATGCGCCAGACGGATACCTATGACTGGAATACGCTGGGCCGTTTCATCACCTACCCGTTCGTGCATTTCGCCTTTACCCACGCGGCCTTTGCCTTCGTGATGATTCTTGCCATCGGCAAGGCTGTCGGGGATATCTTCCACACGTTTTCCGTTCTCGCGATATTCTTTATCAGCTCGATCACCGGCGCCCTCGCCTTCGGCCTGCTGGCAGATTCTCAATATCCGCTGATCGGTTCCTATCCGGCAATCTACGGCCTGATCGGGGCCTATACATGGACACTCTGGCTCAACGCCTCGGCCGATGGCGAAAGCCGCCTGATGGCGTTCCGCCTGATCGGCCTGCTGATGGCGCTGCAACTGATTTACCGCTTTTTCTTCGGCGGCAGCGAGGAATGGATCGCCGACCTCGCCGGATTTGTCACCGGCTTCCTGCTGTCCTTCGTGCTGGCACCGGACGGGCGCGCCCGCATAAACCGCTGGGTCGTGCAGATCCGCAAACGCTAGCCGCGCCGCAAATACCGCCGTAAATCCGCCGGCTTCATCGCACCGCTCGCTACAACACCCGCGCCATAAACCACCGCGCCGAGCAGAACCAGCCCCCCCAGCGCCACATAACGCACGCCCGCCATCGCCAGCC
Source organism: Paracoccaceae bacterium (assembly GCA_026982255.1). Classification (GTDB taxonomy): domain Bacteria; phylum Pseudomonadota; class Alphaproteobacteria; order Rhodobacterales; family Rhodobacteraceae; genus NORP23. The sequence goes on from JALSHL010000040.1 coordinate 13,324, forward strand.
AGTCCTCCATCAGCCAGGCGGCCATCCGGATCACCAGCCCCATCGCGAAAGCCGCCAGAACAATCCGCGGTATCGCAAAGCGCAACCGCGCATCCATCGCCGCCGCATCCCCGTATTTCCGTGACCCGCGCCAAAGCAGCCAGAGCATCGCCCACCCGGCCACCGTCGTTCCGATCGCCGCGGCCAGATAGCCGACATACCACGACAGCCCCACCGCCAGCACCGCATTCACCACCATCGACACCAGCGCATAGTTGAACGGCCTGCGCGTATCCTCGCGCGCGAAATAGACCGGCGACAAGACCTTCGCCAGAACAAAGGCCGGCAACCCGAGGCCGTAAATCACCAGCGCCGCCGCCGTCGCCGCCGCATCCGTCGCGCTGAACGCCCCGCGCTCGAACAGCACGGAAACCAGCGGGAACGGGATCACCACCAGCGCCACCGCCGACGGTATGGTCAGAAACAGGGTAAACTCAGCCGCGCGGTTGATGCTATCGCGGCTCCCCGCCGCATCCCCCGCCCGCAGGCGGCGCGACAGGTCCGGCAGCAACACCACGCCAATGGCAATGCCGACCACGCCGAGCGGCAGTTGATACAACCGGTCCGCATAATTCAGCCACGCCACCGCCCCGTCGAAATAGGACGCCACCTGCCGCCCGACCAGCAGATTGACCTGTACCACCCCGCCGGCCAGCGCCGCCGGCATGGCAATCACCGCCAGCCGTTTCAGCTCCGGCGTCATGCGCGGGATGCCCGGGCACAACACCATGCCGGCCCGCGCCGCCGCCCACCAGACCAGCATCATCTGCGCGACCCCCGCCACCGGAACGCCCCAGACCAGCGCCCGCCCGATGTCGGCCCCCATACGATAGGCCAGATACATAGATCCGATCAGGATGATATTCAGCAAAACCGGCGCCGCCGCCGCCGCCGCAAACTGCCCCAGCGAGTTCAGCACCCCGCTCAACAAAGCCGCCAGCGAGATAAACAGGATATAGGGAAAGGTGATCCGCGCGAAGGCCACCGTCATGTCGAACCGCGCGTCCTCGGCAAAACCGCTGGCCATCAGCATCACCAGAAACGGCATGAAAATCTGCGCCACCAGCGTGAATACAATCAGTATTCCCGCCAGACCGGACATCGCGTCCCCGGCAAACTGTTTCGCGCCGCTGCCATCCTCGACCTTTTTGGCGAACATCGGGATAAATGCCGTATTGAACGCGCCTTCGCCGAAAAACCGCCGGAACATGTTGGGCAGAGAAAAGGCGATCAGGAATGCCTCGGCCACCGGACCGGAGCCGAGGAACGCCGCAATCATGATGTCACGGATGAACCCCATGACACGGCTCAGCAACGTCCAGCCACCCACGGTCAGGAACCCCGACATCAGGCGGATTTTCCCGCTCACGCTTCGGCCCCTTCCTGCGCCTTCTCGATCGCCTCGCGCAACCGCCGCTCGATGGTCTGCTGCTTGGCCTCGTCATGGATTTTCATGCCGAACAGGTTCTTGACATAGAACGTATCCACCGCCTGTTCGCCATAGGTCGCGATAATGGCCGAAGAGATCGAGACCCCGCAGTCCGTCAGCGTCCGCGTCAGATCGAACAGCAGGCCGGGCCGGTCGCGAGTGTCCACCTCGATAATGGTGAAATAGTCCGAACCGGTGTTGTTGAACTCGATCACCGTCGGCACGATGAATTCCCGCTCGCGCTTCTTGATCCTGTCCTTGGATTTCAGCGCGTCGCGGGCAATCACCTCGCCCTTCAGCGTCCGCTCGATCATCTTGCGCAGCCGCGTCAGGCGGGTCTTGTCATAGGGGCGCCCGTCCGCATCCTGAATCCAGAACACCGCCGTCGCCAGCCCGTCGGAACTGGTATAGGTCCGCGCGTCCACCACATTCGCCCCGACCAGCGCCAAGGCTCCGGCAAAGCGCGCGAAAATTCCCGGATGGTCCGGCATGACGAAACAGGCCCGCGTCGCATCGCGTTCGGGGTCCGCCTCGATATCGCTGACCGCCGTATCAGCCTCCACCTTGCGCGCCAGTTCCGCGAATACCTTCTGCGTTTCGGTATCCAGCCCCATCCAGTAGGGTCGGTAATGGCGTTCGCATTCCGCCTCGATCTCCTCCGGAGACCACCCTTCGAGCGCCGCCGCCAGTGCCGCCTTGGCCTCGGCCTCGCGTTCGGCGCCGCTGGCCCCCTGATCGCCGGTGCGCAGCAACTCGCGCGTTTGCGCATACAGATCGCGCAACAGCATGGCCTTCCAGTTGTTCCACACCCCCGGCCCGACGCCGCGAATATCGCACACCGTCAACACCGTCAGCAGCTTCAGCCGCGTGCGCCGCCCGACAGCCTCGGCAAAGTCCTGCACCGTGCGCGGATCGGACAGGTCGCGCTTCTGCGCCACGTCCGACATCAGCAGATGGTTGCGCACCAGCCACTCCACCGTGGCGCTTTCCTCCGCATCCAGCCCCAGCCGCGGCGCGATCACCCGCGCCATCTCGGCCCCGACGACCGAATGGTCCTGCGGCAGCCCCTTGCCGATATCGTGCAGCAACAGCGCCACATACAGCACCTTGCGGTTCACCCCTTTTTCCAGAATCGACGAGGCCACCGGCAGGTCCTCTTTCAGCTCCCCCTTCTCGATCTGGAACAAGTTGGAGATACACTGGATCGTATGTTCGTCCACCGTATAGCTGTGATACATGTTGAACTGCATCATCGCCACGATGCGCTCGAACTCCGGCATGAACGCGCCCAGCACGCCCAGCTCGTTCATCCGCCGCAAGGCCCGCTCGGGGTTGTTGTGCGACAACAGCAGATCAAGGAAAATCCGGTTCGCCTCCGGATCGTTGCGCATGTCGTCATCAATCAGGTGCAGGTTGCGCGCCACCAGCCGCATGGCATCGGGATGGATCAGCGTTTCGGAGCGCAACCCCTCCTCGAACAGCCGCAGGATATTGAGCGGGTCCTTGATAAACGCCTCGGGGTCCGCCACATCCAGCCGCCCGTGGTTGATAACATAGCCCTCGGTCACCTTGTCCCGCCCGAAGGGCAGCGCGTTCAGGATCGTGCGCCCGAAACCGGGGCGTTTCTTGACATGGCGCGCCTCCAGCGCGGTCAGGAAAATACGGGTCAGGTCGCCCACATTGGTGGCGTGGCGGAAATAGCTCTGCATGAAATGTTCCACCGCACGGCGCCCGTCGCTGTCCTCGAAACCCAGCGCCTCGGCCACACCGACCTGCACGTCGAAGGTCAGCTGCTCGGTCGGGCGACCGGCAATCAGGTGCAGATGGCAACGCGTCGTCCACAAGAACGCCTCGGCATCGGCGAAAATCTTGTATTCCTCGGCCGTGAACACTCCGTCCCCGATCAGGTCCTCGGGCGAATCCGCATGGTAAAGATACTTCGCGATCCAGAACAAAGTCTGCAAATCGCGCAGGCCGCCCTTGCCCTCCTTGACGTTCGGCTCCACCACATAGCGCGATCCGCCATGCCGCCGGTGCCGCTCGGCGCGTTCTTCCAGCTTGGCCTCGACAAACTCCGGTCCGGTGTTTTTGAACAGGTCTTTCCACAGCCTTTTGTCCAGATCGCCGGCCAGCGATTCATCCCCTGCCAGATGGCGGTTTTCCAGCAGCGCGGTGCGAATGGTGAAATCCTCGCGCCCCAGCCGGATACAGTCATCCACCGTGCGCGTGGCATAACCGACCTTCAACCGCAAATCCCAGAGCGTATAGAGCACGCTCTCGATCACGCTCTCGCCCCAGGCGGTTTGTTTGTAAGGCGTCAGAAACAGCAGATCGACATCGGAAAACGGCGCCATCTCGGCCCGCCCGTAGCCGCCCACCGCCATCACGCAGATGCTTTCCGAGGTCGTGGGATTCGGGTTCGGATGCAGCCATTTAATCGCCATATCGAACGTCGCCTTGACGATTTCATCGGTCAGATAGGTATAGGCCCGCGTCGCTTTCGGCGCCTCGAAAGGGGCGGATTTACACGCCTCGGCAATCTTCGCCCGCCCCTCGGTATTCGCCTCTTTCAGCACCTCCACCGCCTTCAGGCGGATATCTGTGGCATCCTTGGCGCTGAAAATCTCCGCCTCCAGCCGTGTGCGCAGCGCGGCGGGATCCAGAACGTCGAGGGGGGAGCGGATCAGCTCCCCCACCGTGATATTTTCACTGTCGAACGGCATCCGTCAGTATCCGAACGACCCGCCAAAACTGCGGGGTGCCGGATCGACGACAACGGCATCGCCCTTGTCCACTTTCAGCACCGCCAACCCGCGCTCGTTCATGCCGTCGGGTGTAAAGCGGAAGATACCGTTCACCCCGATAAACCCGTTCGGATTGGTCAGCCGCTCTCTGGAGAACGTATCGGTTGTGCCTTCGGCCTGCGCCGTCTTGATCAGCGCCCCGACCGCCGCAACCGCATCATAGGCAATCGCCGCCAGATTATGCGGCTCGACCCCGTGACGCGCCAGATAGCGTTCGTCGAACTGTGCCGTCAGTGCCGGATCGGGCACGGCGAACAGCCCGCCCTGCATACTCGGCTGGTTCAGCAGCTCCGTTGATGTATCCCAGCGCGCCAGCCCCATGAACTGCGTGTTGCGTCGCGTAATGCCCTCGCTACCCAGCGCAGCCGCAATAAACGGCAGGCCGCGCGTCGGCGTATCGGTGAACAGGATACCCTGAACCCGGTTGTCGGCCATGATGCCCGCGATTTCGGGTGCCGCCTCGCTCAATCCCTCCATGCTCAACGGATAGGAAGCCGCCGCCGCAAGTGTGGCACCGGTCTGTCGCGCCGCATATTCCGCCGCGGCACGTCCGGCTTCACCCTCTGCGCCCGCCGGATAGACCACCCCGATATTCGAAACTCCCGTGCCCAGAGAATAGGAGAACAGCCGCGTCGCGATATTCCGGAAATTCACCCCCATGATGTAGACATTGTCGCCGGCAATCGCTTCGTTGTTGGAAAAGCTCAGGACGTTTATCCCCTCCGGCGCGGCCACGGCACCAACAGCACTTGTTGCCCCGCTGAACAACGGCCCGATGATGATCTGCGCCCCTTCGGCAATCGCCCGTGTCGCCTCGGCGCTGGCGCGTGCCGGATCGGCACCGGTGTTATAGACCCGCAAGTCAATCGCCACCCCCTGCAAATCGCTCTGCGCCATGCGCGCGGCATTCACCAGATTTTCGGCCAGCTGGTCATTGAGCGGTTTGCCGGAATCATAGGGCACCATCAGCGCGACAACGACCGGCTTCGTCGGATCGACCTGCGCCGAGGGGCCGCCGGTCATCGGCACATCGCAGGCCGACAGGGCCAGACCGGCGATACCGAGCAATACAGGCATCAACAAACGGGAAAGTTTCAAACGGATTTTCAGCATAATTCCTCGCAAAATCGGTGGGGTCTCGATAGACTCGGGTTGCGCGACAGGTTAAGCGCTGCAAGATCACAAGTAAACGGCGGCTTTCGGGGAAAGGATAGGATAACATGTCACAACACGCCCCCGCACTCGGCGCCGGTCTCTATCTGGTGGCCACCCCCATCGGCACCGCCAGCGACATCACCCTGCGCGCGCTCGACATACTGGCCAAGGCCGATATTCTGGCCGCCGAGGATACACGCAACACCCGCAAACTGCTGGAAATCCACGGGATAAAACTCGATGGCCGCCCGTTTATCCCCTATCACGACCACAACGGCGCCGCCCAGCGCCCGCGCCTGCTGGCCGCCATTCGCGAGGGCAAATCCGTGGCCTTCGTCTCGGACGCCGGCACACCGCTGATTGCCGACCCCGGCTATCAACTCGCCGCCGCAGTGATCGACGAAGGCCTGCCTGTCACCTCCGCCCCCGGAGCCTCGGCCCTGCTGGCGGCGCTGGCGGTGGCGGGCCTGCCGACCGACCGTTTCATGTTTGCCGGTTTTCCGCCGGTCAAACAGGTCGCCAAACGCAAGTTCCTGTCCGAATTCGCCGCTGTCCCCGCCACGCTGGTATTCTATGAATCCCCTCGCCGCCTCGCCGATTGCCTGACCGCGATGGTCGAGGTCTACGGCAGCGGGCGCCGCGCCGCCGTCTGCCGCGAACTGACCAAGAAATTCGAGGAGGTCCGGCGCGGCACCCTTGCCGACCTCGCCGACCACTACGCCGAATCCGGCGCGCCCAGGGGCGAGGTGGTGATCGTCCTCGGCCCGCCCCTGACCCGCGCCGCCACCGCCGCCGACGTGGACACCGCCCTGCGCGAGGCCCTGCAAACCCTGTCCGTCAAGGATGCCGCAAAACAGGTGGCCGAAGCGCTCGACCTGCCGCGCAAGCAGCTCTATGCCCGCGCGCTGGAGCTGACACGCGAATGAGCGGCCATCAAACCGGACTGGCCGCCGAAGATATCGCCGTGCGGCTGTACGAGGCGCAACAGGGCAAGGTTCTGGAACGGCGCTGGAAACGACGCGAGGGTGAAATCGACCTGATCGTCTCGCTCGGCGGGCGGGTGGTGTTTGTCGAGGTCAAGGCCCGCAAGACCCTCGACGCTGCCGCCCGTTCCCTGCCGCCCCGCCAGATCGAGCGCATGTTCAACGTCGCCTCCCGCTACCTTGCCGAAAGCGGTCTGGGCCTGAACACCGAAACCCGTTTCGACATGGTGCTGGTGGACCGGAACGGCACGGCGGAAATTCTGGAAAATGCCCTGATGCAGGGCTGACGGGCTTGTAATTCCGCCCGCTTCGCGCCAAGTCTTGCAGGAACGAAAGGAACGCCCATGCCCCTCAAAATCGCCATCCAGATGGACCCGATCGAGAATATCGACATCGCCGGAGATTCCAGTTTCCGCATCGCCGAGGAAGCACAGGCGCGCGGGCATGAACTGTTCTACTACACCCCCGACAAGCTCGCCTATCAGGAAGGCCGCGTCACCGCGAAAGGCTGGCCGCTGACCGTCCGGCGCGAGGCCGGCAACCATTTCACGCTGGGCGGGGAACAGGAAATCGACCTTGCCGATTGGGATGTGGTCTGGCTGCGGCAGGACCCGCCGTTCGACATGGGGTATATCACCACCACCCATATTCTGGACATGATCCACCCCGACACGCTGGTGGTCAACGATCCGTTCTGGGTGCGCAACTACCCCGAAAAACTGCTGGTGCTGCAATTCCCCGACCTGACCCCGCCGACCACCATCGCGCGGGATATGGAAACGCTGAAGGCCTTCAAGGACAAGCACGGCGACATCATCCTGAAGCCGCTTTACGGCAACGGCGGTGCGGGTGTGTTCCGGCTGGACCCGAACGACCGGAATTTCTATTCGCTTTACGAAATGTTCGCCGGCATCAACACCGAACCGCTGATCGCGCAAAAATTCCTGCCCGACGTTTCCGCCGGTGACAAACGTATCATCCTTGTGGACGGCAAACCCGTCGGCGCCATCAACCGCGTGCCGGCGGCAGGCGAAACCCGGTCGAACATGCACGTCGGCGGACGGCCGGAAAAGATCGGGCTGACGGCGCGCGAGCATGAAATCTGCAACCGGATCGGGCCGCTGCTGCGCGAAAAGGGGCAGGTGTTTGTCGGCATCGACGTGATCGGCGGCATGCTGACAGAGATCAACGTAACCTCCCCCACCGGCATCATGGAGCTGGAAGCCTTCGACGGCATCAACGTCGCGGCGATGATCTGGGAGGCGATCGAGGGGCGGATTACCGCGAAATAAACGCCGGATTTTACACCGTCCTTATTTCAAACAACCACTTGATAAACAACATAAATACAGGGTTATTGCCAATTGGCAATTTTTCCGGTTCGACGCCCTGTATCCCTGTTCCGATTGAAAAACCCGACGTCGGAAAAATTCTCTGCGGCACCGTTGCCATGCAGAACTGTCCAATTAGAATCACGCCACCCTTGAACGCCCGCCACAGGAAGGGTATCCCGAGGGAAACCGACGGAGGCCCCATGCAATCTGATCCGCAACTGCTCGTTTCGACCCAATGGCTCGAAGACCACCTGAATGCGCCGGATGTGCGGATTCTCGACGCCAGCTATTTCCTGCCGGAGGCCGGACGGGACGCAAAGGCCGAGTATGACGCGCAGCACATCCCCGGCGCGCGGTTTTTCGACATCGACGATATTGCCGACAGCCATTCGGCCCTGCCGCACATGGTGCCGCCGGTGGAAAAATTCATCAGCCGGATGCGGGCCATGGGGATTGGCGACGGGCATCGGGTGATTGTCTATGACTCGGTCGGGATATTCTCGGCGCCGCGGGTCTGGTGGATGTTCCGCCTGTTCGGCAAGCAGGACGTGGCGGTTCTGGACGGCGGCCTGCCGAAGTGGTTGGCCGAGGGCCGGCCGGTGGAGGATATACCGCCGATCCTGCGCGACCGCCATTTCACCGCGCGGCGCAATGCGGCGCTGGTCAGGGATGTGACACAGGTTGCGGCCTCGTCGAAACTGCGCGACGCTCAGATCGTCGATGCCCGCTCGCCGGAACGGTTCCGCGGCGAGGTGCCGGAGGCGCGCGAGGAACTGCGCTCGGGCCATATCCCCAATTCGCTCAACGTCTATTATCAGGACCTGATCAAACCCGACGGCACCATGAAGGATGTCGCGGATTTGCAGAAAATTTTCGATGCCGCCGGCGTGGACCTGTCGAAACCGACGATCACCACCTGCGGTTCCGGTGTCACCGCCTGTATCCTGTCGCTGGCGATGGAGCGGCTCGGCCACAAACAGAACGCGGTTTATGACGGCAGCTGGTCCGAATGGGGCATGTATAACGACCTGAAGGTGGATGTCGGATGACAGGCACCAAGGCAGGCGAAGTCCGGTCCTATATCGTCACCTATCTGGAGATGACGGAACGCCCGACATACCCCTATCCGCCGTTGCCGACAGGCGGGCCGACCGTATTGCTGGCCGCCGACAATCCGCCGGTGTGGTATTTTCTGAACCTCTATGACGCCGTCGGGGCAGAATACGAGTGGACCGACCAACACCGGAAACCGCGCGAGGAGGTCGAGGCATTCCTGCACGACCCCACCGTGACCCTCTATACCCTGATGCGCACCGGCTGGCCTGCGGGTTTTTTCATTCTGGACGGGCGCGAGGCCGGTGTTTGCGATCTCGCCTATTTCGGGCTGGTGCCCGAGGCCGTCGGGATGGGACTCGGCAAATACCTGATCCAGACCGCCGTGCTGATGGGCTGGGACATGCCCGGGGTCGAAAAGCTGACCGTCAATACCAATTCGCTGGACCACCCGCGCGCCCTGCCGCTTTACCAGAAGGCCGGATTCTCACCCGTCCGTCGCGAGGAGGCCAGCCGCGTGCTGACCCGCGACTGGCTTCATGACCACTAAAGGACCGAAATTATGTTCGAGAAACTGAAACCGCAGCCCGAAGACAAGATTATCAAGCTGATCGGCATGTATGCCGCCGACCCGCGCGACAAGAAGCTCGACCTCGGGGTCGGGGTCTACAAGGATGCGAACGGGAATACGCCGGTCATGCGCGCGGTGAAAAAGGCCGAGGCGAAGCTGCTGGAAACGCAGGATTCCAAGAAATACGTCGGGCTGCTCGGCAACCTCGATTTCGTTGCCGCCATGCGCGATCTGGTGCTGGGCGACAGTGTGGACCCATCCCGCGTGACCGGCGCGCAGGAGCCGGGCGGGACCGGCGCCATCCGCCAGATTTTCGAGCTGATCCAGATGGCCAGCCCCGATGCAACCGTCTGGATTTCCAACCCGAGCTGGCCGAACCACGAGGCGATCCTCAAGCATCTTGGCATGAAGATCGGCAAATATACCTATTTCGACGATGCCACCTGCGGCGTGGATTTCGACGGCATGATGAAGGATCTCGACGGCGTGGCCGCGGGCGACGTGGTGCTATTGCATGGCTGCTGCCACAATCCGACCGGCGCGAATATCACGCTGGACCAGTGGCAGACGGTAACCGATTTGCTGCTGGACAAAAAGGCGACTCCGATGATCGACTTTGCCTATCAGGGCTTCGGTGACGGGCTGGAGGAGGACGCCAAAGGCGTGCGCCTGATGGCCCGCCAAGTGCCGGAGATGCTGATCGCGGCGTCCTGTTCCAAGAACTTCGGCCTGTATCGTGACCGTGTCGGCGTGGCGCTGGCGGTTTGCGCGAACGCCGATGCCGTGCCGTTGACCAAGGGCGCAATTGCCGCGCTGAACCGCGCGAATTTCAGCTTCCCGCCGGATCATGGCGCTACTGTCGTGGCCATGATCATGGCCGATCCGGAACTGAAAGCCGACTGGATGGTGGAACTGGAGGAAATGCGGACCTCGATGCTGTCGCTGCGTCAGGGTCTGGCCGAGGCGCTGCGGCGCGAGACCAACTCCGACCGTTTCGATTTTATCACCGAGCATCGCGGCATGTTCTCGCGCCTTGGTCTGAGCAGCGAACAAGTCGACAAACTGCGCGAGGATTACGGCGTTTACATGGTCGGCGACAGCCGTTTCAACGTGGCGGGGCTGCCGGCAGACGGGCTGGACGATCTGGCCAAGGCGATCGCCGCGGTCCTGTAGATGGTTCCCTATATTCGCGGCGCGGACGTTGAACACCTGCTGGACTGGAACCGGATGGTTGCGGCCCTGCTGGCGGGGCATCGTCTGGCCGCACCGCAGATTTCCGACCAGTTCCTGCAGCGCGGCGACGACACCCTGTTGTCACGCGCGGCATGGATCGACGGGTTCGGGATCGCGGTAAAGTCGGTGACCGTTCTGCCGGACAATGCCGCCAAGGGGCTGCCGAGCGTGCATGGCGCGATGGTGCTGTTCGAGGATGAAACCGGCACCGTGGAGGCGGTGATCGACTCCGCTCTGGTGACCAAATGGAAAACGGCGGCGGATTCGGTGCTGGGGGCGAAGCTGCTGGCGCGGCCGAACTCGCGCCGCTTGCTGATCGTCGGTGCGGGAGCGGTGGCGGCCTCGCTGGTCGAGGCCTATTCCGCCGTATTTCCGGGCATTGAAATCACCGTATGGAACCGCACCCGCCACAAGGCCGAGGCACTGGGCATTGCGGTGGCCGATGATCTGGAAACGGCAGTGCGGGCGGCGGATATCGTGTCCTGTGCGACCATGGCCAAGCAGCCGGTCCTGAAAGGGGAATGGCTGCGCGAGGGGCAGCACATCGACCTGATCGGGGCATTCAAGGCCGACATGCGGGAGGCCGACGATCTGGCCCTGCAACGGGCGCGGGTATTTGTCGACAGTCGCGCAACGACCGTTAACCATATCGGAGAGCTGATGATCCCGATTGCCAGCGGCGCGATTGCCGAGGCCGATATTCTGGGCGATCTCTACGATCTGGCGAACGGCGGGGAAGGCCGGACAGGCGACACCGACATCACCCTGTTCAAAAACGGCGGCGGCGCACATCTGGACCTTATGACGGGGCGCGAGATCCTCGGGAACTGGCGAGCGGCACAGTAATCCTGAACACGGCGCCGGGGGCGTTTTCCTCGACGGTCAGGTCTCCGCCAAGGTTGCGCATGATCTCGCGGCTGATCGGCAGGCCGAGACCGGCACTGCCGGCGAGCGTGATTTCCGAAAGCCGCGAGAATTTCTCGAACACTTTTTCGCGGTCCTCGGGGCGGATGCCGACGCCGTTGTCGATCACGCCGATCATGGCAATTTTCCCGACCTTGCGCACATGGATCGTGATTTGCGGATCATCGGAACGGCCGTATTTAATCGCATTCGACAAAAGGTTGATAAACACCTGCGCCAGCCGGTCAAAGTCGGCCTGAACAGTAACATCTCTGTCGCCACGACGCAGGATTTTTACCTCGCTCTCGGCCCGCTGTCCCTCGACACTGGCCAGCGCATGGTCAATAACCTTGTCGAGTGAGACAGGCGCAAGATTCCATTTGACCCGACCGGATTCCAGAAAGCTGAGGTCCAGAATTTCGTCGAGAAGGCGGGTCAGGCGCTGGCTCTCGGCATTGATAATGCCGACAAACCGCTGGGCCTGTTCCGTCGTGAGGTCCTCCTCGCTTTGCAGGATTTCGGAAAAGGAACGGATAGAGGTCATCGGCGTGCGTAATTCGTGCGAGATTTGAGACAGAAACGCATCCTTTTGCGCGCCAAGCTCGGTCAGTTGCGCATTGGCCTGCCGCAGTTTTTTCGCGGTTTCCGCCAGTTCGCGCGATTGTTGCTCAAGCTGTTGGGAATATTCCATGATTTGCGCGGTTTCATCGGCAATTTTCATCAGTTCCTCGACCGAAACCGTGCCACCTCCGGCAATTTGCGACACCATCGCATGCGCCGATGCCGCCCCGACGCTGCCAGTCAGTTCACGCTCCAGCCGGCCGATGAAATCGTCGGTGGGTTCAGGCAGACCCGAGGGGCGGCCCTGCTCCTGCGCCGCCTGCGTGAACAGGCGGTGGGCAGGCATGGTGCCGAGGATGCGTTGTGCAAGGGTGAACAGGTCCTCGGAGGTGGCGGAACGACGGATGACGATGCCGGAACTGCCGCTGTCCGACTGGCGGAAAACATCGACGAATTGCGCCCCCTGAATGCGTTCGAGCTGGCGCGGTGTGACGACAAGGGACAGGCCGACAAACAGGGCGGTATTGATCCCGAGAGACCAGAGCATGCTATGGACCAGCGGGTCGTAACCGCTCAGGCCGAAAAGCTCCTGCGGGCGCAGCCACGACAGGCCGAACAGGCCGTTTTCGATCGTGGCTGACGAGAGGATGAAACTGCCCTCGAAGCTGGGCAAAAACAGCGTGTAGGCCCAGAGAGCGAATCCTGCTCCCAGTCCGGCAAGCGCACCGGTGCGGGTGGCGCTGCGCCAGAAAATACCGCCAAGCAGGCTGGGCAGAATTTGCGCCACGCCGGCGAAGGAAATCAGCCCGATCGAGGCCAGCGCGCTGGAACCGCCGGTCAGGCGGAAATAGAAATATCCAAGCAGAAGCAGACCGGCGATGCTCATACGGCGGCTGAGCAACAGGACGTTACGCACATCGCCGCTGGTGGACACGCGGTCCGCGCCGTAGCGCAGCCAGAGCGGCATGACGATATGGTTCGAAACCATAGTAGACAGGGCGATGGCCGCCACGATTACCATGGACGTTGCCGAGGAAAACCCGCCGAGGAATGCAAGAAGAGCAAGGGCGTTTTGCCCCTCGGCCAGCGGGACGGTCAGAACGAAAAGGTCGGGGTTGGCACCTTCGGGCAGGATGGATTGTCCCGCGATGGCGATGGGCAGAACGAAAAGACTCATCAGGAACAGGTAAAGCGGAAAGGCCCAGCTGGCGGTGGCAAGGTGGCGTTCGTCGGAGTTTTCGACGATCGTCACCTGAAACATGCGCGGCAGGGTGATGATGGCCGTCGCCGACAGGAATGTCAGCGCCACCCAGCGCGGGCCGAAAATCGATTCGGTGTGCAACATTTCGGGCGACATGCGCGAGAAGATACCGGCGGGACCGTCACCGATCCCCCAGACGACAAAGATGCCGACAGCGAGAAGGGCGAAAAGCTTCACCACAGCCTCAAGCGCGATGGCGGTGACGACGCCGTGGTGACGCTCGTTCGCATCGACATTTCTGGTGCCGAACAGAATGGTAAACACCGCCAGAACCGCCGCGATCCAGAAGGCGGAAACATTTGCATTTGAAAACCCGGTATCGGCAGGAGAAAACACAGAGAGGCTGGTGGTGATGGACTGGAGCTGGAGTGCGATATACGGGGTCGAACCGATGACGGCCAGCAAGGTCACGACCACGCCGAGGGTGGCGCTTTTGCCGTAGCGGGAGGAAATCAGGTCGGCGATGGATGTGATGCGCTGGGTTTGTCCAATCCGCAGGAGTTTGCGCAGAAGCCACCACCAACCGATGAAAACCAGCGTCGGACCCAGGTAGATGGTGACGAACTCGAGCCCGTTGCGCGCCGCCGAACCAACCGCGCCGTAGAACGTCCAGGCAGTGGCATAGACCGAGATTGAAAGCGTGTAGACGAGCGGCGAGCGCAACCAACCCAGTTGACCGCGGCGTGCCCGGCTTTCGGCCCAGAACGCGATGGTGAAAAGCAGGGCGACATAGCCGATGCTGGCCGCAACAAGGACGTTGAATGTTAACAGGTCACTCTCCCTCGTCGCCTTTTGTCAGCATTCGGGACAAGCGGCTGGCCAGTACGATCAGAAGGATCCACATGCCGAAAACATAGACAAACGGTAACGGAGCCCCGAAAATCAACGTATCGCGCGAAAACAGTTGAAGCACCGGCGTCATAAGCATGACAATCCCGAATATCGGTAAAACCAGCGCTGCATCCTGTCGGCGACGGCGGCGGAAAGCCCGTTCGGCGAGATCATTGTCGTTGTCCTTCATGCCAGTATTTCCTTCACGGTTTCGATCATTTCCGAGTTTGAAAACGGCTTGGTGACAAAACGGTCTACACCGATTTCCTCGGCCTGCTGGCGATCACGGCTTTGCCCCTTGGCTGTCAGCATCAGAACGCGAGGGCCGTCGGGGTTTTCCTTGATTTCACGGAGAATATCGAAGCCCGAACGGTTGGGGAGCATCACATCAAGTATGACAAGATGTGGCCTGTTTCTCGAAATACCCTGAATAGCTTGCGCACCGTCATCGACCGAAGTGACCTCGAAACCGGATCGTGAAAGCAGAAAGGACAGGGACTCAACAATATTCGGTTCGTCCTCGACAATCAGTATACGTTTGGACACGCGGCACCCCTTCCTGACAACCATAAGGCTCGGCTTTCAGATAGCCTAACGAAAAAAGGGGGGGGCTAACAAGAAAAATGCTTGATCTGCGCCGCGATTGCCGCTTCGGAATAACCGGCCAAACGCGCTAAAGCAATCGGGACTGGAACAGACCTGCCATACTGCCAGCCGCATTTGTCAGCAGAGAAAGCGCGGCGGAACCCGGAACACCGGCGGCAGGCCCTTCGGCAAGCTGTTTACGCAAAAAATATCGTTGCAAGAGTTTCTCGATATTCGCCGGATCGCCGAAAACCTGTGCGGAAGAATCGCCAAGGAACCGGTCCGTTCTGGCACGAAGAATGTCACGTTGCTTGTCCACATCGAGACTTCCGAAACTTCGGGGCAAGCCGTATGCTGTCTCGAACACCGTGCGTAGAGGCGGGTTTCCGAGAATCTGGAACCATACGGAACTGTCCGATGCGGAAGAATTGAGCAACTCGGGTAACTGGCGGGAAAGCCCCATTGCCAGACGCATTGACGGATCGGCCTCTCCGATCGCCACCTCGAATTGTCGTGTTTTGTAACGTTCGGCAATATTATGTGCAAAGCCGGGTTTCGCGGAGTTTGCGCCGCCCAGATTACCATAGCCAAAGGCTTCTGCCATGGCACGGTAACGTTTGTCGACAATGCGATTTGCAAACGCCTTGTCGGATTCCGTCCCCTCGGCGAGAACCTTCAGAACATATGCCTTTTTGTTGATATCGTCATCAAGACCAAAAGCTCCGAGTGCCACTTTCAGCAAACCTCGGTCCGCAACCAGTGCTTCCGCCGTTGTTGCCTTGGCAATATTCGTTCGAAAATACTCAAGATCCCGCCTGATTTGCGACGAATTTTCAAATGTCTGCTTCTGGCGTTCGGCCGTGCGCTCCAGAAAACGCCAGCCGGAATAACCCGATACAGGTATCGTCGCAATGAAGTCGCCCATCACACCCGTTCCATCAAACGTTGTTCACGCGCAAGAAGGGATCTGAGGGCCTTGAGGGCGGGATAAAACCGGTTTTCAACCACATGCGCCGTTGCCAGATTCAGATGGGAGCGGCTGTCCGGATCCTTGAACACCTGACTCAGTTGTTCAATCCCGCTGAGAAGTTGTTTACGGCCCAGCGCCGGTTCTGCCTCTCCGGCAAGGACAAGTTGGGCAATATAGCAAACGCGGCGGACAGGTGTGTTTGCTTCGTCAGGGTGTATCGCATCCCGGAGACGCAATATATGCGCATCGGAGGTCAGAATGTTCAACTTCGCACGGCGGTCACCGTTTTGCATCACCACCCCGTTTATCAAAACCCTCTCACCCGGGCGCAACTTCAATACCAGCCCGCTCATACCGACACCTCAGGCGAGGAACG